>JAAXXJ010000077.1 GCA_013334545.1 Nitrospirota bacterium
TCAACTGCGATGACCGCTGGCACAGGTCACGGCATCGCAAGATCGAATAGTTTCAGAGTTGCGATTGAACGATGTCGTGACAGTTTTTCTTGTGAACGATGTCCTGACAGTTATCAACTATGCTTATCACCCTACCCCGCACGCCCCAGGAGAGGCTCTGCGTAATTGAAGCCCTTTGCAGCCTGCTGCTGGAGCATCTGCGCTGATCCATATCAACCTTTTCAGCGTCGTGGTATAATGCCGTCGTCTTGCGGTACGCTTCGGGAAAGGCGGGAAGAATATGAAGCAGGAAGAGAGAAAGGACTTCGACAGGGAAGCGGCGCAGTGGGACGCGAACCCCGGCAGGGTGAAGCTTGCCCGGGACGTTGCTGATGCGATGATCCGGGAGGCCTTGCCTGCGAAGGACCAGGATGCCCTTGACTTCGGCTGCGGCACGGGCCTGGTAACGCTCAAGCTCCAGCCGCTGGTCAGGAGCATCACAGGCGTGGACAGCTCCCGGGGCATGCTCGATGTCCTTGCGTCCAAGGTGCAGGACCGGAGGATCGGGAACGTGCGGACGCAGTTCGTGGACCTCGAACACGGCAGAACGGTGGAGGGCCAATACAATCTCATTGTGAGCAGCATGACGCTCCATCATGTGCCGGACCCTGCGGCGCTGATCGCGCAGCTGGCCGCAGCATTGCTGCCCGGTGGGACCCTCGCCGTTGCAGACCTGGATACCGAGGACGGCTCGTTCCACAGCGACAACGCGGGGGTGCTCCACTTCGGATTCGACCGCGCGGCGGTGCGGCGGATGTTCGCGAACGCGGGCCTCGCTGAGGTCCGCGACGTCACCGCTGCGGTCGTTGCCAAGGAGATCGAGGGGAAGGGAAGGCGGGAGTTCCCAGTCTTCCTGGTCCTGGGGAAGAAATGACGGCTGCCGATACATTCCTCCGCGAGCTGCAGACCATTCCCGGCATCGGGAGGAGCCTCAGCCAGGACCTGCTGGACATCGGCATCCGCCGGGTCAGCGACCTCAAAGGATGCGACCCGGAGCGGTTGTATCAAAAGCTCGAGCGCCTGCGCGGCAGACACATCGACCGCTGCGTTTTGTACACCTTTCGGTGCGCCGTCTACTTCGCGACGAAGAAGAAGCACGATCCGAAGCTGCTGAAATGGTGGAACTGGAAGGAAGATATGACCGGGATGATCGCGACAACCGCGGCGTCCGGTGAACGCGGTTCTCCGGGCGGAACGCGGTCGGGCCCGACGCGCGGAACGATGTGGGCCTGTCCCTCGTGCGGCCACCGGTTCCTCAGGCCAAATCGCACCCATTCCTGCGGGACCTACCGGACCACGGACCATTTCGCGAAGGCATCGCAGGCAACGAGGGACCTATTCAAGGCATTCACGGCCCATGTCCGAGCCCTCGGTCCGGTGACCGTCTATGCGCAGAAGACGGGGATTATCTTTCACCTGCGCTACCGCTTTGCTGTGGCTGTCGTTCGGAGGGACCGGATCGATATCGCCTTGTGCCTCTGGAAACGGAGGAAGCATCGGGCGCTGAGAAAGGTCGAGTATTTCGGAGGCCGCTGCCACCGGCATTGGTTTCAGATCTCGCAGGTCTCCGACATGGATTATGCGTTTCTCAGGTTGCTTGACGAGTCGCGTGAGGTGGGAAGCTGATATGTTCGACCGGAAGGGCGGACGATGACCGGGGCGCCAGCGATCGAAGAGAAACAGCGGCAGTTCAACGCCGCGATGGAACGACACGAGCAGAAGGCCGTGTATCAGGCCATCGGGAAGGCCGTGTCCCTTGCCAATGTGTCGCTGCAGGCCTATTCACTCGCTCTCGTGCTGCCGCTGTCCATCGGCTGGTCGATGCAGGCCCTTGCGTTCATTGCAGCCTACGCGGCGGCGGATCTCGTAAACGGCCTCGTCCACCTGTACATGGACAACAACGACGATTACGCCTCTCCGGCCGGGCCGCTGATCGCCGCGTTCCACCTGCACCACCGCACGCCGGTCTACAAGAAGAACCCCCTCGCGGTCGTGTGCTTCAATGAATCGGGCTCCAAGAACTGGCTTGTCGGCTATCTCCTCCTCGCGGTCGTCCTGATCAGGACGGGGACCGTTCCGCCGGGCGCCGCCTGGACCATGGTCTATGTCGGCATCCTGTCGTCGGTGGCCGAGGTCTCGCACTACTGCTGCCATACCGTGGACGGCCGGATGACGGACCTTCTGCGCAAGGCGGGCCTGTTCCTTTGCAAGAAGCACCATGCGCGGCATCACCTGAACGACAATGTCAGCTACGCGTTCCTGAACGGCATGACGAACCCGCTGCTGGACATCATCGCCAACTGGTTCTTTTCCGGGTACAAGAACACCACGGACCTGCATTATGCTGCGTACACGGGCCAGGGAACGGCGAACCGATGACCGCCCGGATACTGCGACGATGACCGAACTGCTTATCAAAACGCGCTATCAGCAGCTGACCCTCAGGCGGTTCATCCTGTCGGCCGTGCTGAACGCGCTCATCAACACGGCCATTGCGGTCCTGCTCACTGTCATCAAGTTCGGACAGGGATTCCAGAACAACCTTATCATCTCCCAGTGCATCGGCTTCTCGATCTACGGTGCCAACCTGGCGATCATACCGCTCTTCCGGCGCACAAAGCGGGCGGCCAGCCAGGTCACCCTCATCGTCCTCGCGGTGCTGTTCGGCGCGATGGTCGGCACCGTCCTGGGCAGCACGGCGGTCGGCATGGGGCCCGCGGGATTCTTCGGGGAGCGGCTGCCCTTCTTCACGCAGATCGTATTGCTCGGCATTCTTTTCGGCCTGCTCGTGAGCTACGTGTTCGTCTCCCTGGAGCGGATCTCGGAGGAGCGGCTGCAGCGCATCGAAATGGAAAAGGCCGCCCTGGAGGCGGAGCTCCGGCTGGTCCAGTCGCAGATGGAGCCGCATTTCCTGTTCAACACTCTCGCCAATGTGCGGAGCCTGATCGACGCGGATCCGCCGCGCGCGGGGGCGATGCTCGAGACCTTCGTCGCGTTTCTCCGCACCTCGCTGCGGGCAAGCCGGGAGCGGACCGTGCCGCTGTCGCTGGAGCTGGAGATCGTGAAGAACTATCTCGACCTCTTCCGCATGCGCATGGGCGACCGGCTCCGCTACCAGATCGACCTGCCCGACATGCTGCGCGGGGTTCCTATTCCGCCGCTGCTCATCCAGCCGCTGATCGAGAACGCCGTGAAGCACGGTCTCGAGCCGGCGATCGAAGGCGGAGAGGTTGCGATCACGGTCGATCAGGAGGACAACAAGGTCAGGATCCGCGTCACGGACAGCGGCGTTGGGATCCGGGAGACGTCGGGCGGGAGCGGGATCGGGCTGGAGAACGTGAGGAAGCGGCTCACCATCATCTTCGGGGAGCGGGCGAGCCTCGTCCTGGAGGAGCGCGCGCCGCATGGGGTCACGGCGACCATCATGCTGCCTGCGGGTCCGCATTGAACCGTACCCGAAGAACGGAAGAGCGGGGGATATGAAACCAATACGTGCGATCATAGCGGACGACGAAGAGGCTCTGCGTGACCATCTGAAGACAAAGCTTCTCTCGCTCTGGAGCGGCCTGGAGATCGCCGGAGAGGCCGATGAGGGGGAGACCGCGCTGCGGCTGATCCGGGAACTTCGGCCCGACGTCGCGTTCCTGGACATCAGCATGCCGGGGATAAATGGCATCGATGTTGCGAAGCATGCTATCGGGCGCTGCCTCTTCGTGTTCGTCACTGCGCACGACGAGTTCGCCGTCGAGGCCTTCGAACGCGAAGCCGTGGACTATCTGCTCAAGCCCGTTACTGGCGAGCGGCTTGCAGCCACCATCGGGCGGCTGAAGGATCGCCTTGTGTCGGCACCGGTGCCTGATCTCTCGGGTGTCCTGGAACGGCTGTCTCAGACGTTGCCGAAAGCACCAGGTCATCTGCAGTGGATCAAGGCCCAGCAGAAGGACGGCATCAAGCTGATCGCCGTCAACGACATCTATTTCTTCCGCGCCACGGATAAATACACCACGGTCAGGACGCGTGAAGGCGAGTTCCTGATCCGGAAAACGCTGAAAGAACTTGAGAACGAGCTCGATCCCGCCCAGTTCTGGCGGGTCCACCGCGCCGCTATCGTGAACGCCCGCCTGCTCCAGAAGGTGGACCGGTCCATCGCCGGCACGCGCACCATCCGGTTCAAGGACCTCCCCGATACCCTTGCCGTCAGCCGCGCCTATACCCATCTGTTCAAGCAGATGTAGCCGCTGTTCATCCCCTCTCTGTACCGTTCATCCCCTGAAATCCGCCGTTCGTCGCTCATTCCTTGCGTTCCAGCTCTCCCTGCGGTATCGTTTGCTCAGAACAAGATAAGTGGCTATGCCGAGGCTGGACCGGATTCCCGCTTTCGCGGGAATGACGAGCAGAGGAGGAAGATCGGTATGAGCATTCTGGAATTCAAAAAGGTGAAGAAAGAGTACCGGCTGGGCGAGACCACGGTGCGCGCGCTCCGGGGCGTGGACCTGACGGTCGAAAAGGGCGAGTTCATCGCGGTGCTGGGCGCGTCGGGCAGCGGAAAGACCACGCTCCTGAACCTTGCCGGCGCCATCGACGAGCCCTCGGAGGGAGAGGTCAGGGTGAACGGGCAGGCGATCTCTGGCATGGCGGACAACGCCAAGGCCGAACTGCGGAGCCGGACCATCGGCTACATCTTTCAGAACTTCAACCTGGTCTCGGTGCTCACAGCGCTGGAGAACGTTATGCTGTCCCTCCAGATCCGGGGCGGCAGGACAGCGGACATCCGGCAGGAAGCAGCGCAGAGACTGGACGACGTGGGCCTTGCTGATTTCATGCGGCACCGTCCGGACAAGCTCTCGGGCGGGCAGCGCCAGCGGGTCGCGATCGCGCGGGCGCTGGTCACGAACCCGCTCCTGGTGCTTGCCGACGAGCCTACGGCAAACCTGGACCATGAGACCGCGCAGTCCATCATTGATCTCATGAAAGAGCTGAACGAAAAAGAAGGCGTTACGTTCCTGTTCTCAACCCACGACCAGCGGCTGATCAACGAGGTGAAGCGGGTGGTGCGGATCGATGACGGGAAGATAGTACAATAATGTCTGACACGGAGACGCGGTGACACGGGGACAAGGAGAGAGATCAAACCCTTTGACACTGATTTGCACTGATTTGAATTGCTGATAACGGCGGAATAAATCAGATTCTATCGTAGTTAAAATCCGCCTGTATCCGTGTCAAAGGTTACATTAAATCTCTGCGTCTCTGAGTCTCTGTGGCTGAATTAACAGGAGGTTCACATGCTTATGTGGCTTACCATATCGCTCCGGAACATCATCAAGAACGGCAGGCGCAGCCTGATGACCATTCTCGCCATCGCGCTCGGCTATGCCGCCATCAACCTGTTCCAGGGGTATGTCCACAGCACCTACGAGGGGCTGACGAACGCGGCCATCCACGGGGAGGGTCTGGGGCATATCACGATCTTCAAGAAGGGCTACCTGGACAAGGGGAAGCTCCACCCCGAGAAGTTCCAGTTCAGCAAGGACGAGATCGAGCGCATCTCAAAGATCGTGCGCAAGGAGTCCGATGTCCAGCTCGTAACGCCGCGGCTGTCGGTCTCGGGCATCCTGTCGAACGGCAGGAACTCTACCATCTTCATCGCTGAAGGGCTGGTGCCTGCCGAAGACAAGGAGATCCGGGGTGACCTGTCGAAATACACATCATTCAGCGGGGCCTATCTCGATGACAAGGAGAAGACCGGTGTGGTGATCGGTTCGGAGCTCGCGGCCATGCTCGATCTCAAGGTCGGGAGCGACGCCGTGATCCTTTCGAATACCTATTCCGGCATGGCGAACGCCTTGGACGCGAAGATCAGCGGTATCTACAACACCGGGAACACGGCAACGAATGACAAGATGCTGCTCATGACCTTCCGGCATTCCCAGGACCTAATGGATTATTCCGGGGCCGAACGGCTCGTGGTGCTCCTGAAGGATGGAAGGAACGGAAAGAACCTGACAGCGGTCATGGGCCGGCTGCAGAAGGGACTTGCTGATGCCGGCTTCAGCATTGAGATGAAGACTTGGAGCGAGCTATCGGTTTTCTACAAACAGGTCAAAAACCTTTTCGATATGATCTTCCTGTTCATATTCATCATCGTGCTGGTGATCGTGGTGATGAGCGTGGTGAACACCATGAGCATGTCCGTCATAGAGCGGACGCGCGAGATCGGGACGCTGCGCGCCCTGGGCCTGAAACGGCTGGGGGTGAAGGGACTGTTCGCCACCGAGGGGGCGCTCCTGGGGCTGCTCGGCAGCATGGTGGGATTTCTCATCTTCTTCGCGGTCTATGGGGCAATCACAGCAGCGAATCCCACGTATGTTCCGCCTGGTTCATCGAATCCGGTTCCCCTGAGGGTCGACCTGGTCTGGCCGGGGCTGGTAAGGAGCGTCCTGTCCCTCTCGGTCCTTGCTTTGATCGCAGCATACGTACCGGCAAGACGGTCTGCGCGGATGGCGATCGTGGATGCACTGGGGCACATATAGAAGCGGACGGGGAGACGCGGGGACGCGGAGTAAGGCAAGAGCGGGAAGGTAGGAAGTTGGGAAGGTAAGAAGGTAGGAAGGTGAGATGGTAGGAGAGTAGGAAAGACGCGACACGGGGACAGGGGGGCAGGGCGACAAAAGCGACAGGAGGTGAACGGAAATGTGCGCTGAAAAGGAATCATCGAAGCAGAAAGTCGTTCTCATCACCGGGGCATCTTCGGGATTCGGCAGGGAGACTGCCACGCTGCTTGCAAAGAGTGGTTACCGGGTCTTCGGCACGAGCCGGAACCCTGAAAGGAACCGGGCATGGGGATACGAAATGATTCCGCTGGATGTCCGCTCGGACAATTCGGTCCGGGCATGTGTGCAAGGGCTCATGGAACGCACGGGCCGGTTGGACGTATTGGTCAGCAACGCGGGCTACGAACTTGCAGGAGCGGTGGAGGAGACGTCGATCGACGAGGCCAGGGATCAGTTCGAAACGAACTTCTTCGGCACGGTGAGGTTGGTGAAAACAGCGCTGCCGATGATGCGGAAGCAGGGAGGCGGCCGGATCGTGCTTGTCAGCTCCCTTGCCGGCCTAATCGCGATTCCGTTCCACGGTTTCTACAGCGCGAGCAAGTATGCTCTCGAAGGCTACGCCGAGGCCCTGCGACATGAAGTGAAGGGATTCAACATCAGCGTTTCGCTTGTCGAACCGGGCTTCTTTAGGACGAATCTTGCGAGCTCGGCACGGAGCAGCGCGGACGTCATCGACGTTTATTCCGGGATGCGCGGGAGGGCCAGGAGGATGTTCGAGGAATTCGTTCAGGCTGGCGACGATCCGGGCATCGTCGCGACGGTGATCCTGTCCATTATAGAGAGCCGTTCTCCACGGCTGCGGTACCGGGTAGGGAAGGATGCGAAACGGCTTCCGCGGATCAAAGCGATCGTGCCGCAGGATGCTTTCGAAGCCGGAGTGCGGAGGAATTTTCACCTTGACCGATAGGAGGGAACATGAGAAGCCTTATTTCCTTTACGGTGTTCGCGTTGCTGGCTGGGGCAGCAGGGGCCCAGTCGCTGATCGACACCAAGGCGCCGGAGTTCACCCTTCAGGACCAGCACGAGAAGACAGTCAGTCTCCGGCAGTTCGAAGGCCGAGTTGTCGTGCTGATCGCGAGCGATAAAGAAGGCAGCAGCCAGAACCCTGCGTGGACTAAGGCCATCAGGGACAACTACGCGGACCAGGTGATCGTCCTGGGTATCGCCGACGTGAGCAGCGTTCCGTTCTTTCTGAAGGGCAAGATCAGGAATGACTTCAAGAAAGACGGGGAGAGCATCCTGATGGACTGGAAGGGCGAGGTGTTCAAGGCCTATGGACTTACAAAGGGCGTATCGAATGTTATTCTTATTGACAAGGATGGAATGATCCGGCACCGGTTAGCGGGCAGCGCGACACCGGATGCTGTTCAGGGGCTGTTCAGAAAGGTTGATGCATTGAATTAATGGGGTATTAAAAAAGCATCAAGTTCTCGGTTAAAGCGTCATCCCCGTGAAAACGGGGATCCAGTAAGTTCTGAAAATCCTGGATTCCCGCATGTGCGGGAATGACGGGAATTGCTGCGGTACGTATCGTTTTTTAACAATCTGTTAAGGGAACGAGGTGGGCCATGATGAATAAGAGATGGATCTTTATGCTGACCACGATGCTGTTCCTTGGTGCGTTCGGGCAGCAGCTTGCCGCCCAAGAGCGGACGGTCAAGGACATCCTGCAGCATGCCGACCGGGCGCGGGGGAACCTTGCTGGCATCATCTGGGACATCACGATCACGACCAGCGAAGAGGGCAAGGACGAGACGCGCGGCCTGACCGTCACGGTGAAGGGGAACAACACCCTTGCGCGATACACCAGCCCGCCGAACATGAACGACCGCATGGTGCTGATGGTAGACCGGAACATGTGGTTCATCCGGTCAGGGCTGAAGAAGCCCGTATCCATATCCCCCCGCCAGAAGCTGATGGGCGACGCAGCGAACGGGGACATCGCATCGACCAACTATGCCGACGATTACTCCGGGGAGCTTGCCGGGGAGGAGACGGTGAAGGACGAGGCCTGCTATGTGCTCGACCTGAAGGCCGCGACCAAGAACGTGACCTACGACCGCATCCGGTATTGGGTCTCGAAGGCGCGGATGGTCGGCGTGAAAGCCGAGTTCTACACCCTGTCGGGTATGCTGTTCAAGACCGCTGACTTCAGATATGACAACCGGGTAAAGACGCCGGACAGCGAGGAGATCCCTTTCGTCTCCGAACTGGTGATCCGGGACGCGATCCGGAAGGACAGGATCACGATGCTGACCTATTCCCGCATCCGGGTGCAGACGATCCCTGATTCGACGTTCAACCTGAATGTGCTGGTGCGATAAGACCCCGATACGGAGTGCTGAATGAAAGGCGTGCAAAGAAAGAGACGCAGCATCCGGCTGCTCCTGTGCGCAGTGCTTGTCGCGATGCCTCTTGAGGCTTTGGCGGAAGAGCAGGCCGGCCAGAGCACGAACGACGGGCTCTCCTACAACGTCCGGGCGTTGCTGTACGGTGAAGCGCAGGATCCGGCACATTCCTCGCAGAATCCCGACAATGCCTTCCTGAACCTCTACCGGTATTCCGGGACGCTCGAACTGCGGCCGGACCTGTTCTACGACAGCACGGTTATGAGCGCCGTCTTCAAGCCGCGCTTCACATCGTCCCAAATCAGGTGGGAAGACGGTGCAGCAAAGGACGATCGGGACACGCTGACCGAGGCCTCGGTGAATGAGTGGCGGGTGCAGGTGAAGCCCCATGCGGTCCTCTTCATTTCGTTCGGCAAGGAAAAGCTGCTCTGGGGGCCGTCATTCCTGACCAGTCCGTCGAACATCCTGTTCAAGGACACCGAGAAGATCAATCCCATTGCCGAGGTCGAGGGCAGGTATCTGGCACGGCTGATGTATCTGCCCAATGCCGCTCTTACTCTGAACGCGATCAGCGAGACACAGAGGGATGCTGATGGGTCGCAGGCGAACGCGAACCCTATCCGGGCCTTGAAGGCCGACTGGGTTGGCGCGACAGCTTCGATTTCCCTGATCGGCTATGTCCAGCAGGAGGACCGCTTCCGTCTCGGCAGCTACGGCCAGTGGACCGCGTCGGATGCCTTGCTGCTCTATTATGACGGGATCGTCTTCCGGGGGTCGGACGCGCTCTATCCGTCGCCTGACCTCGGGAACCCGCTGGGGGGGACGCTCGTCCCGCGATACGACGGTTCCGACCGGCTTTTCGCGACCGTCGACGTCGGAGGGGCCTATACCTTCCTGTCAGGTTCGACGTTCAGCCTGGAGTTCCTCTACAACGGCCAGGGATACGACGATGCAGATGCGGCGGAGTATTATCGCCTCAGGGACCGGGCCGCGGCTCACTTCTTCGATGGCGGGCTGATGTCGGCGCTGTCCACACGAACGCTCAGCCTTACACTGAATGCGGGCATGCCCTTCCTGCGGCGGTATTACTTGATGGGCCAATATCAGCTGCGGGAGATCAAGAACGTGCTGGACATCATTGTTCGATACACGTACAGCATAGAGGAGCATGCGGGGGTGGCCTCGACGATCATCGAATGGAGGCTCTCGGACCGCGTGCAGTTCTTCAATATCAATATGCTCAGCAGCGACCGCGGGAAGCAGACTGAATTCAATGCCATTTTGAACAAGAGCTTCATGGCGGGCATCGAAGTACATTTCTGATCCGAGGTCCGCGAATGTTCCCTGGAACTGATGCCGCATAGCAACATGAGTCCGTCGGCCCCGGTGATCCCTGTCTTTGCTGTTCGGTCCCCGTTGATCAGGATTTCCTTTGCGCTATTCGCGCCTTCGCGGTAAGATGTTTTCCGTGGTCCTTTCCATCCTCTCCCACTTCGACCTTCCCGGCACCCTCATCAAGGCCGATCGCTTTGGCGCGGGCCTGATCAACGAGACCTGGCTGTGCGAGCTCTCGGACGCCGGTACTGTCCGGAAGTATATTCTTCAACGTATCAATAAGACTGTCTTCGAGCGGCCGGACCTGGTGATGGAGAATGTCGTTACCGTGACAGAGCACCTGCAGTCCCGGCTCAGGCAAGCGGGCATTGCCGATCCTGCGAGCGTCACGCCGGCGCTGGTGCGGGCACGCGACGGCAGGTCGTTCCACATTGACACTGCAGGGGAGTATTGGCGCGTGTTCCACTTCATCGAGACCGGCGCAGTTTACGACACGGTGCGGGACAATGCCCATGCCTATGAAGTCGGCCGCGGCCTCGGCAGGTTCCAGGCGCTGGTGTCCGACCTGGCGCCGAACCGGCTGCACGACACGCTCCCGGGGTTCCATCACACGCCGCGCTATCTCGCCGAGCTCGATGAGGCTGTCCAGCAGGACGCACAGGGAAGGCTCGCGGCTGCAACTATTGAGGTCGCGTTCGTGCATGCGAGAAGAGCGCTGGCGCCGCTGCTCACGGATCTCATAGCAAGCGGCAGGGTCCCGGTACGCGTGGTGCATAACGATCCTAAGGTGAACAACGTGATGGTCCATGCTGCCACGGGAAAGGCCCTGTGCATGCTCGACCTGGACACGGTGAAGCCGGGGATCGTGCACTTCGACTTCGGCGACTGCGTGCGCTCAGCCGCGAACCCCGCTGGCGAGGACGCACCGGACCTGGACAAGGTCGCCTTCGACCGCTCCCGCTATGCGGCTTTGAGCCGCGGCTATCGAGACGAGGCCCGCTCCTTCCTGACCCCTGCCGAGGCCGAGCTGCTCCCCGCTTCGGTGAAGGTCATAACCTTCGAACTCGGCGTCCGCTTCCTGGCGGACCACCTTCGCGGCGACACCTACTTCCGCGTC
>JAAXXJ010000367.1 GCA_013334545.1 Nitrospirota bacterium
TCGGTTTTATCGTCTGCTGGGCCGTTGCTGACGAACTGCATATCCTGGACCTGGCAACCGAGCCTTCCTGGCGCCGTAAAGGTATCGCCCGCATGCTCGTGCTCGCCGCGATCAGGGAGGGAGATGTGGTCGGCGCATCGCGGGTATTTCTCGAGGTGCGGGCCTCGAATCAGGCAGCGCTTTTGCTCTATGAAGGCCTCGGCTTCACCCGTTCGCTCATTCGCGAGGGATACTACGACATGCCGGTCGAGGATGCAGTGGTCATGTCGCTTGAACGAAATGACATGGCGTCATTGCTGAACGAGCCCGTGGGTGGAAGGAAGTCTGGACAACCATGAAACATTTTATAACTTATTGATAATACAATACAAAAGCCAGGCCATTCTCAGAATATTTTGCCTTGCCTTTTCACGACATTTGTGTTAAATTTTTCTAAATTAAATAGCCTGATCCCGGTCTTCTCGTCATTCAAAAAGTCCCGAACTTATAAAAGGAGGGTATACTTATGAATGTGATGGAGGTATCTGAGGAAGAAGTAAGGGCAAAGCTCAGGACGGAGAACGCGGAGTTCCAGCGGCTGGAACAGGAGCACCGCAAGATCGACAAGGAACTGATGAACTTCGAGATCCATGTGTATCTCAGCCCTGAGGAAGAGATCGAGCGGAGACGGTTGCAGAAGCTGAAGCTGGCGGCAAAAGACAAAATGATGGAAATGCTCAGGCGGGCAAAGGCAGGGAACGCCTGATGAGAAAAAGGCAAGGGTGATCCCTTGCCTTTTGTATTTTAAGCACATCTGGTTTTGCGAAGATCCCTCCCTACGGAGATCGTAGGGGGGGATTTTTTTTATTGACTCTCCTGCTCTATCTATGTTAAAAATAATGACTATTTTTGCCTACGGAGCGTCCATTTTGAGAAGCGACAGGATCAAGAAAGGCATTGAGCGAGCAGGCCACCGGTCGCTCCTGTTCGCCACCGGCATCACCCGCAAGGGGCTCGACCTGCCCATGATCGGCGTGGCGACGAGCTTCACCGATCTCATCCCCGGCCACATCGGCATGCGGGACCTTGAGCGGTTCATCGAGAAGGGTGTCCACTCCGGGGGGGGCTGGCCGCTGTTCTTTGGCCTGCCGGGGATCTGTGATGGCATCGCCATGGGTCACGTGGGCATGCACTACTCGCTTCCTTCGCGAGAACTCATTGCCGACCTCGTTGAGTCGGTAGCCACGGCCCATGCCTTTGACGGCATGGTGCTGCTCACGAACTGCGACAAGATCACGCCGGGCATGATCATGGCGGCCGCCCGGCTCGATATCCCGACCATCGTCGTCACTGCGGGGCCCATGCACTCGGGCAATTTCCGCGGACAGCGGGTCCACCTGATCAGCGCTTTCGAAGCGGTGGGGAAGGTGCAGAAGGGCGAGATGTCCAAGGCGGACCTTGCCGAACTTGAGATGTGCGCCTGCCCCGGTCCAGGGTCCTGCCAGGGCATGTTCACGGCGAACACCATGGCCTGCGTGACCGAGGCCATCGGCATGAGCCTGCCCGGCTGCGCGACGGCCCTGGCTGTATCAGGCGAAAAGCGCCGCATCGCATTCGAGAGCGGCAGTCGGATCGTCGGTATGGTGAAGGAGGGGCTGACCCCCCGGAAGATCATGACCAGGAACGCCTTCGAGAACGCCATCAGGATCGACATGGCTCTCGGCGGCTCGACGAACACATCGCTCCACATCCCGGCGATCGCCCATGAGGCCGGCATCGAACTGCCGATATCGATCTTCGATGCGATCAGCAGGCAGACGCCCCATGTCTGCAACATGCTCCCCGGCGGTCAGCACTATCTCGAAGACCTCGACGCTGCGGGCGGCATCCCGGGCGTGCTCTCACGGTTCGCATCGGTCCTTAAGGATTCTCCGACCGTGAGCGGGAGGTCCATCGTTGCACTGGCAAAGGCCGGCAAGGTGAGGAATGCGGACGTCATCCGGCCGATCGACAAGGCCTATCACCGCGAGGGCGGCATCGCCGTGCTTTCGGGCAACCTTGCGCCGAAGGGCTCGGTGATCAAGCAGACCGCGGTGAGCGAGAAGATGATGCGGTTCGAAGGCACGGCCGTGGTCTTCGATTCCGAAGACGAGGCCATGGCGGCGATCATGGGCGGGAGGATCAAGGCCGGCCATGCCATCGTCATCCGCTACGAGGGCCCCAAAGGCGGACCGGGAATGCGCGAGATGCTCTCGCCCACATCCGCCATCATGGGCATGGGCCTCGGCGAGTCCGTGGTGCTCATCACTGACGGCAGGTTCTCGGGCGGGACCAAAGGGCCGTGCATCGGCCATGTATCTCCCGAGGCAGCGGAAGGCGGGCCCATTGCGATCGTGAAGAACGGCGACAAGATCGTGCTCAACATCCCGGGCCGCAAGCTGGAGGTCAAGCTGTCCCAGGCGGAGATCAAGAAACGGCTCGCGAAATGGAAGCCACGGAAGCCTAAGATCACGACCGGATGGCTCGCGCGGTACGCGAAGGTCGTCACCTCAGCGAATACCGGGGCGATCGTGAAAGCATAATCAGGCCGTCAGGCCTACGCTAGCAAGCACCAAGAGGAAATACTATGTCAAGCAAACAGATAACCGGTGCAGAGATCTTCATCGAATGCCTGAAGAAGGAGAAGGTCGACACCATTTTCGCCTATCCCGGCGGCGTGGTGCTCAAGATCTTTGACGCGCTGTACGAGCAAAAGGATATACGCTATATCTTGCCGCGGCACGAGCAGGGCGGTGTGCACATGGCCGACGGCTATGCTCGCTCCACGGGCAAGGTCGGTGTGGCGCTCGTCACGTCAGGCCCCGGGGCCACGAACGTGGTCACCGCGCTTGCGACGGCGTCCATGGATTCCATCCCCCTTGTGGTGTTCACCGGCCAGGTCCCCACTGCGCTCATCGGGAACGACGCATTCCAGGAGGCGGATATCGTCGGCATCACGCGGCCCATCACCAAGCACAACTACCTG
>JAAXXJ010000078.1 GCA_013334545.1 Nitrospirota bacterium
GAGTGATCAATCGTCGCCGATAGGTCCCGTCTCTGTTCATGCCCTGGAGCAATAACTGATATTATCCCCTTTGTATAAAAGGGGCGGGAAAAACTGTTTTCTCCTTGACAACTGTCAGCCATATCAGTTGACCCCTTGGGATAGAACATAGTAATATAGCCGCATTACTATGATAGTGAAGTCAACCCAGAGGAGGATAAATCATGCAATCACTGTTTTTAGTCCTGAGCGTGGCCTCAATCCTGGTCATGCTTTACGCGCTGTACAGTTCCCTTGCCCTGAAGAACAAGATCCCGGGCGGAAAGGTCAAGGAGACCTGGAACATTCTGACCTGGCTCATCGTCATGTTCACGGTCGGCTACCTGTCAACGCCGTTCTTCCGTCTGCTGCCGCAGGAGAACAAGGACATCCTGGTCGGAGTGATCTTCCTGGCCGGTGCGATCTTCGTTGTCATCGTCATCAAGCTCTTTTTCAAGATCGTCGAGGACCTCGGTCTATGAGCCCTGCGGCAAGGGAAAGCGTGGAACAGGTCCGGAAGGTGGTCCACGAGGTCCTGGCCGGCCGGACAAGCGACATCTTCATGGGGCGCATTGACGGCATTCTCGAGGAGTGGTCGGCCGAAAAGCTGACCGCGGCCCAGGCCTGCGAAAAGGTCAGGAAGGTCGTGGCCCTGTTCATCGGGGAAGACCTGGCAAAGGAGATCGGCAGCCGGTGCGTACCGATCGTGATGCGCGAGTCCTCCCCGAAGAAATGATCTTGGTCCGCTGAAAAAAGCGGCCATTCAGCGTTAGAACGATACAGAACAGCCGGAAGGTGCACCCTTCCGGTTGTCTTCATTTTATTTCGGGAGCCCCGCTACGGAACGATCAATGCCCGGGCCCTTCTTTTCGCGCTCCGGGGTATTGTAGTATCCGACCTTATCCGCCATCATCGTATGACCAATTCGCTTCCTCCGTGTCAAAGGTCCTTCTCCGGTCCCGGTTGCTTCTCTTCGCTTTCCCTGAGTGCTATGACGATCAGGAGTACCTGTTCGTCGGTCAGATTGGAGACGGGCCGGTGCTGCGGCTGGGTGTGGATGGCGGTGCAGAGCCGGTTCATGCTCCTGCCGGCCTTGGCGCTGTCCTTGATGCCCGCGTGCCATCCTGAACAACGCTGCTTGCAGAGCTGCTTGCCTTTCTTGGACGCATGTCTATCCTGATCGCTCGCTAAGCCTCCATCAAGCAGCGGCGAATGCGCTCGCTCCTGGATCCAAGAGGAATCGCAAGGCTGTCGACACAAGGCTGTCGATCACTTGACCCCTGCCTCAAAGTAGAGTACTCTTTTCCGAGGCGGGAACCGCATACCCGGAAGCTCCAGCGAGGTTTGCTTTCTATACATAAGGAGGCTCTATGAGCAATGGAGGAAAACCGGATAAAGGAATGCATCGGAGAGAATTTCTGAAGGTCGGCCTGGTCGGGACGACCTCGGCAATCCTCGGGGGTGATGTCCTTGCCGAGGCAGCGGTGCACTATGTCGAGAACGCGCCTTTTGTCCTCCCCCAGCCGGTCTACCGCACCCTGGGACGGACGGGCCTCAAGATCTCGGTTGTGAGCTTCGGCGCCATGTCGACGCCGGAGCCCGAGGTGCTCAGGATCGCTTTTGACAACGGCGTGAACTACGTTGACACGGCGCGCAAATACATGGACGGCAGAAACGAGGAGATCGTGGCAAAGGCCCTGAAGGGCAGGCGCGACAAGGTGTACGTGGCGACCAAGACCCTGCCCGGATCGCGGTCAAAGGAAGATATCATCCGCGACGTCGAAACGAGCCTCAAGACGCTCGAGACCGACCATATCGATGTGATCCAACTCCACAATCTCGAAGGCAAGGATCGGATCTCTGTTCCCGAGACGCGCGAAGCGCTGGCGCTCTTGAAGAAGCAGGGTAAGGTGCGGTTCTGCGGCGTGACCACGCATAAGAACGAGGTCGAGGTGCTGAACGCACTGGTGGACGACAGGGACCGGTTCTTCGACACCTGCCTGGTGAAATATAATTTTGAGAGCCCCAAGGAGGTCGGCGAGGCGATCGCTCGCGCAGCGAAGGCGGGCGTCGGGATCGTCGCCATGAAGACCCAGGCGGGCGGGTACAAGACCGAGGCGCTGGGTAAGATCAGCCCGCATCAGGCAGCGCTCAAGTGGGCGCTCCAGAACCCGAACGTCACCATGGCGATCCCGGGCATGAAGGACCTGTCCCAGCTCAGGGAGAATGTCGCGGTCATGGGCATGCCGTTCCAGTACGCTGACGAGCGAATCCTGCAGAGATACCATTCAGCCATCGCCGGCTTCTACTGCGACCTTTGCGGCACCTGCGAGGGGTCTTGCCCCAAAGGCGTGGAGATCAGCACCATCAACCGAGCGCTCATGTACGCAGAAGGGGGATACCGGGACCGCGGGCTTGCTGTGTCCACGTACCGCGAGCTTCCGGCATCCGCGTCCGCTGATGCATGCCTGGAATGTCCTGTCTGCACGGCGCAGTGCGGCAAGGGGCTGAATATCGCAGCGAAGATGGAGCGGGCCAGGACGATGCTGGCGTAGAGAAGGCGGATAGGTATTGCTGCCCAGTGTGATTACATGCGTGAGTACATCAATGCATACATTCCCCATGTCCTTCCTTAGTATAATAATATGCCTGCTCTGCTTCGCGCTTCCTGTGCAGAGCGCTGAGCATGCCGTGGACAAGCTCCTGCCCGCACCCGCGTGCGCCGATGGCTGGGTCATGGACGGCAAGGTGACGCTGTACGACACGGACTCTCTCTTCGACCGCATCAACGGCGAATCAGAGCTCTATTTCCCTTACGGGTTCGAAAAGCTTGCCTATACACGGTACGAGAGCAGGAAGGACCCGAGGATCGCGCTCGATGCCGACGTCTACGCCATGGGCTCCCTGCTCGACGCCTTTGGCATGTTCGCCAACTACCGCAGGAGGGACTCCACTGCAGCTACAATCGGCGCCGAGGGAACGATCTCCTCGTCTCAAATGATCTTCTACCAGGACCGCTATCTCGTGCGGCTCCAGGTCACGGGCGCTGCAGCCATCGACCAGGATGTGCTGCTCGCCTGCGGCAAGGCCATCAGCCAGAATCTCCCGCTTAACACGAAGCGGCCCAAAGAGCTCGACGCGTTCCTGGTCCCGGCGATTGTAAAAAAGAGCGAGCGATATATTGCTTCGAGCCTGCTGGGTTACGAGTTCTTCCGCCGCGGCCTGATCGCAGACGCGGTCCTGGGCAAGGACGAGGTTCAGGTCTTTCTCGTGCTGGAGAAGTCCCCCGATGCCGCGCGCGGTGCCTTCGATCGATATCAGGCCTATCTCAAGACCGATGGCAGCAGCGTTCGCGTGACCGAGTCACCGGGCCGGATGTCCCTGGAGGCAGTCGACCCGCTTTACGGGGCTGTGGTCATCCAGCAGTCAGGCCGTTATGTCGCCGGTGCGGCGCGGGTCAAGGACCGGCCGGCAGCGAAACAGCTCGTCGAGCAGGTGCTGGCGCGAGCGATCAAGGAATAGCAGGCTGTTGAAAAACCATTTCCGTCATTCCCGCACAGGCGGGAAGCCAGGCCAAGCAATGATCAAGGACATCACCGTCCACCAGATGGCTTGGCCAATGATATGACAACCACACCGAACAACGATCCTCTGCACGGCATGACCCTGGAAATGATCCTGACCCGGCTGGTGGAACAGTACGGCTGGGAACGGATGGGACGGTCCGTGGACATCCGGTGCTTTACGAACGACCCGAGCATCAAGTCGAGTCTGCAGTTCCTGAGAAAGACCCCCTGGGCGAGAAAAAAGGTCGAAGAGCTCTACCTCCAATGCGCACGAGAGTCCGCAGACAGGGCGAAGTAACGTAACCGGAAAAAGAGAGCGCCGAGGTAACATGAACGACACCATTGATGCCCATGCCGGCGGACTGAAGTTTCCCTGCCTCTTTCCGCTCAAGATCATGGGGGCAAACACCGACGGATTGTATCCGGCAGTTCACGCCATCCTCAAAAAGCACGTGCCCGATCTTGACAGTGCGGTATTCACCAGCCGGAGGAGCAGCCGCGGCAAATACCTGTGCATCACAGCCACCTTCACGCCCAAAGCAGGGACCAGCTGAATGCGATCTACGAGGAGCTGAATGATCATGAACTGGTTTTGATGACGCTCTAGCGGGATGCTGAAAAATTGAGGAGATGGCTAATAGGCTGTTGACAAAAGTCTAAGAGCAGCGAAGAATCTCGCCCGAACGGCGTGACTATATAACCAGGAAGGCAGGCCTATCAGACAATGACTGCAAAGAAAAGATCAAAGAAACCACCCAAAGCAAAGCGCACGCGCTCGCACGTCCTGCGAGTCGACCTTGCGTCGATCCTGTCCATCGATCACGACTGCGATGGATGCCTGCGCGGCGAGCCCTGCTGCTGTTCGGCCTACGAGGTCTGCGTGACCACGGCCGAACTCGAACGGATTATCCCGGTCCTGCCCGGGGCGGCCCGGTTCTGTCCCCATCTCGAAACCGGCGGCGGATATGATAACATCTTTGACGAGGTGGAGCCTGGTCTGTTCGCCATTGACACGGACGATGAAGGCCTTTGCCTGCTCGCGTTCCGGTCAGGCAGGAAGGTCCGGTGTTCCCTGCATGCTGCCGCTGCGACGCTCGGGCTTACGCTGGCAAAGGTGAAGCCGAAGGCGTGCCTGCTATGGCCGATGGCCTTCTCCGAGGGAAAGGAAGTGCTGTCGCTCATCGACGATGCGCTGGTATTCCGGTGCAATACACTGCGGCGGGGCCGTTCGAGCAGCTTCTTTCCGGCGTTTGTGAACGCCGTAGACGCCGTATACGGCAAGGGCATAGGGGGCCTGCTGGAACAGGAAACCGCACGCGGGGCCCTGCTCGCGGTTGTGTCCTGCCGTCGCTGATACCGGCAGGACCCCTAGCGCGGACCGATCCCAGCCCGGGGAGAGGTCCTTCCCGCGCTTTACCGTCTCCCGTGGGCCTGTCTATACGAGACGGACAAAGTCCTCTATTTCTCTTGCCTTCGAGACCCGGATGGCGGACAATACAGCGAGAGGATGCGCCGGGCTGCTAGCGGCCCGGAGAAGGGAATATAGCCATGACACGAAATCAGTTCATCGTAGGGCTCCTGGGTATGCTGGTCCTGCCCTGGCGTCCGGGTATTGCGGGGGAGAAGAATATGAGTACAACGGGAAAAGTCCTGATCTATGACCACCGGACGGACAAGGTTGAGGAAGTCGACCGCGTCGTAAAGACCGATGACGAATGGCGGAAACTGCTCTCGCCGGAGGAATTCAAGATCACCCGGAAGAAAGGCACCGAGCCGGCCTTCTCCGGCAGGTATGCTTCGACCAAGGACAAAGGCATTTACCGGTGCGTCTGCTGCGGTACGGACCTGTTCCGGTCGGACACGAAGTTCGAGTCCGGGACCGGCTGGCCCAGCTTCTGGCAGCCCATCTCGGAGCACAACGTGCGGCTCGAGACGGACAGGTCGTGGTTCATGGAGCGCGTCGAGGTGCTCTGTGCACGGTGCGACGCCCATCTTGGGCACGTGTTCAAAGACGGGCCGCCGCCCACGGGCAAACGGTACTGCATGAACTCAGTTGCCCTGAAGTTCGTGCCTGCAGGGAAGTGAAGACGTGAAGCGCATCGTCCTGTGCATCGGCTTGCTGTGCGCGTTGGCCACGGGCTGGTCCATTACCGGAAGGGGTGAGCATGCCATGAAAAGCACCGTAATCGCAGCGGAGCTGCCGCCCATTGACCGGATCATTCCGGCGATGCTGGAGACCGCGACCTTTGGCCTGGGTTGATTCTGGGGCCCTGACTCCCGGTTCGGGAGCCTGCCTGGCGTCGTGCGCACGCGGGTCGGGTACGCGGGCGGCGAGACGCCCGATCCCACCTACCGCGACATGGGCGACCACACCGAGACGGTCCAGGTCGACTACGACCCAGCGAAGATCACCTACCGTGAATTGCTCAAGGTCTTCTGGACAGGCCACGATCCCTTGCGCCGGAGCTGGTACCGCCAGTACGCCTCCATCATCTTTTTTCATACCGAAGAGCAGCGGAGGCTGGCTGAGGAGGCAAAGGCCCGGCTTGCAAAAGAGCTGAGGAGCACCATACATACCGAGATCGTACCCTACCGCGGCTTCACGCTCGCCGAGAACTATCACCAGAAACACGCGCTCCAGCAGTTCCCCGAGTTCGAGGAAGAGCTTCGGAAGGTCTATCCCGGGGTTTCCGAGTTCATTGCCTCGACCGCCGTGGCACGCATGAACGGCTATTTGGGCGGCGAAGGCTCCTTTCCTGCGCTCCTCAAGGAGCTTGACGGCCTGGGGCTTTCGCCTGCAAAGAAGGAGAAATTTCGCGAACTGATGCATCAACACAAGGGTGGGGAGGCCTGTCCGGTACCGGGGAAATAGGAGCACGGTACCCATAAATGAGAGGGATCGTAAAGCCGGCCGAGGTAACTCAACCGGCTTTTTTCGCGATCCGTTTTCCGCTCATTCCCTTGACCCTGCCGGCAAAGTGAGGTATCCTCTTCGCATCGGAAGGAGCTGGCTGAAGGCCTCTCCTTCCGGAGAGCGGATAACGACGACATGTGACCCGCAGGGCCAGGAGGTTTCCATGAAGAAGAACGCATGTCCGACACCGGGGTTCGAAAAACTGCTGGTGGCTACCGACGGGTCCGGGTTCAGCGCGGCCGCGGTGCAGGAGGCGGTCAACATCGCCGCAGCCTGTTCGAGCACGCTGATCGTCATGCACGTGTTCGAGGTGAGCACCGAGGTCGAGCTCTGGGATGCGCAGGCCGCCGAGAAGCTCGAGGGGAGCATCAGGAAATATCTCGCGGGCATCAAGGCGAAGGCGGCGAAGGCCGGCGTCGCCTGCGAGACTGTCCTGCATTGGGGCGATGAGCCCTATAAACTGATCGTCGCCGAGGCGGCGAAGCGTAAGGTCAGCACCATCGTGATGGGCAGCCACGGCCGAACGGGGCTCACCCGGCTCATGATGGGCAGCACCGTGTCGCGGGTCATCGGCCACGCGCCCTGCAAAGTGCTGGTGGTGCCGGTAAGGGCGAAACGGCGATAACACGCCGGGGTCCGGGAAGGTGCGCTGATGGAAAAGAACACAGGCGAGACGCTGAAGGGCATCGCCAACAGGCCCCGCCGCTTCATCCTGGTCGTCACCTCAAGCACGGACGACCTGTTCAGCATCTCCATGCTGCTGCAGCGGTTCGCCTACGAGGTCTGCACCGCGCAGACAGCGAAACAGGCGCTCGATATCATTGCGGTGGCCCTGCCGGCGCTCGTGATCACCGATCTGGTCCTTCCCGATATGAGCGGTCTGGATATGCTGAGGAACGTAAAGGGCGACGTCCGCACACTGCCCATTCTCCTCCTTCTTCCCGGGCCCGATGCGCATGTGGAAACACGGCCGGTCGAGATCGGTGGGGGCGTGCTCTGTCTCACGAAGCCGATCCACACCGAGGACCTGTACCGGGCCGTCCAGTCGGTCGTCGAGGCCACGCCCCGCGCGTATCTCCGCATTCCGACCACGCTCCCGGCCTCCGTGAACAAGGTCCCCCTGGACGCCGCCAAAGGCGAATACATCATGAACATCTCGGAGAACGGCGTGTTCGTGCGGATGCTCAAGCCGCCCCGCCGGAACGAACGGGTGTCGATCGAACTGAACATCAATGGACGCGACCTTAATGCCGACGCTGTGGTCATGCATAGTCGCCGGGCCGGTGAAGGGCCGTTCCGGGACCCCGGCATGGCAGTCAGGTTCACGGTGATCGCACCTGAAACACGCGAGATCATCCGGAGGTTCATTCACGACGAGGTGACGCGCGGCATCGCGCCGGAAAGCGAATAGGCGCGGACCGGGATCGTACTTCGCGCGATGTTCGCAGCCGCCAAGGTCAACGAGGACCGGCAGTTCTTCCGTCGGCGGTCCAGCGTCAGCAATATTCCCTGGTCTTTCGCCTGCATCTTTATTTTTCGTCTGCGGAGAATTGCCATGAGCGAACCTGCACTGGTGAGCGGGCAGATGCGGTATATCCTGGTGGTGGACTCGGACTGGAACGACCGGTTCACCCTCAGCATGCTCCTGCAGCGGTTCGGCTATACCGTTGCGAGCACGAGCAGCGCCCGTGAGGGCGTCGAGTTCCTGTGCGTGGCGCCTGCCGCGGCAGTCTTTGCCGACGGAGGGGCAGTCGGCAAGGAGCTGGCGGCGCGGCTCAAGGCCGATGTCCGGTTCCGGGACATGCCGCTCATCCTGGTGGTGAGCGGACAGGACCGGGACCTCGAAAAACAGCTCGCGCGGGGTGAGCTGGTCGGCCTGCTCCGGGCTCCCGTCAATCCCGATGAGGTCTTCCAGGTCATCCAGAAGGCGACCGAGAAGGGCTCGCGTAAGAACATCCGGATCCCTACAGCCCTGCCGGCGGAGCTGCAGGACGAGCACGGCGGGACCGAGGGATACGTCACGGTCCTGTCGCAATACGGGATGTTCTTTCGGACCCTGGAGCCCCGGGCGGTGAAGGCGCGCACCGGCGTGAGTATCTCCTTCGGGGACCGGACGGTGGACCTCCGGGCGGAAGTGCTGTACATCGTCTCCTTCGAGGAGGGGCCCTTTCGCGAACCGGGCATGGGGATGAAGTTCGTGGACATTGCGCCCGCAGACAGCGCCTTGCTCCGGTTCTTCATCCATGAGAAGCTCGGCGCGGGTATCATCCCGTTCGGTCCAGCCTCGGGACAAGCGTGACGCAGGGGATTCGCTATCGGGGAGAAGCATCGCCCTGTTCTACCTGGTCACAATGGTCCTTGGATTCATCGGCATCGGCCTCAGCCGCTTCTTCGTCGTGGTGGCGGCCTTGAACCTGGTGCTGGACTTCGATTTCATCGAGCCGGGCGGCGGATAGGGCGCGCAGCGGTACACGGAGCGGTACGAAGCCTTCGGGCTGGTGGTGGCGCTGGCATGGCTCTATCTGGAGCACTGAGGCTGCTGGCGAAGAGGATGAGCTGAAGTGACTGAAGCGATCGGGACCGGACCAAAATCCGTGCATGACGGAGGATATCCATGTCAGATGAAGATCTCGGCGGCATGTGGCAGTGCCAGATAGGTACCTGCGGTTACATTTATAATCCCGCGAAGGGTGACCGGAAAGGCAAGATCCCTCCGGGCACGCGTTTCGAGGACCTGCCTGATGACTGGAAGTGCCCCTCCTGCGGCGCGGGCAAGAAGATGTTCAAAAAGATCGAGTGATCGGTGACAACCGCATCGATCCGAAGACAACCAACGTTGCGAGTTTTGCGTCAAGGGAAAGTCTTCGCAGTGTCCATCACTGGTTGGTCGGCCTGCCGGCAGGCAAAATCGCCGGCAGGTCGAACCCTGAAAGAAGAAGGCCATTATTACAGGAGGAACACATGAAGATCCGTATCGTGCTGGCCATGCTCATTGTTTCGATCGCCCCGCTCCTGTACGGCTGCGGGTACAATGCCATGCAGGCCAACGAGGAGGCGGTCAAGGCGGCGTGGGGGGACGTGGAATCGGCATACCAGCGCCGTGCCGACCTGATCCCGAACCTCGTGACGGTCGTCAAAGCCTACGCGAAGCACGAGCGGGAGACCTTGACCGCCGTTACCGAGGCCCGGGCAAAGGTCGGCCAGGTGAAGATATCGAGCGCCATGCTCGAGGACCCGCAGGCGCTGGCTCAGTTCCAGCAGGCCCAGGGCGTACTCAGCAGCTCGTTGTCACGGCTCATGGTCGTGGTCGAGAAGTACCCCGATCTCAAGGCGAACCAGAACTTCATGGACCTGCAGGGCCAGCTGGAAGGAACGGAGAACCGGATCAACGTGGCACGCTCGCGATACAATAAGGCCGTGGAGACCTTCAACACCTCCATCCGGATATTCCCGAACAACCTGACGAACAGCCTGCTGCTCCACCTGAAGCTGAAGGAACCCTTTAAAGCAGAGGAAGGCGCGACGAAAGCACCGAAGGTAGAGATGTAAGGACGGGTTCACTATTGACGCTGAAGAGGCTGAATGATGCTATGAAGATGCATGAAGACGCCCAGCCTGATCAGGCTGCTTCATGGTCATCGATCAGCTTGTGTCTGTGGCACAGGCTGTTCATTGGCGCTCTATGACTTTATCGGAGCTATCACCCCATGAAACATACCCTGACCGAACAGGAACGGCAGCAGCTTGACAGGCGCATCGCTGATGCAGAGAAGCGGACAGGCGCCCAGATCGTGCTCGCGGTCGTCGAGCGAAGCGACATTTATGCCGAACTGCCCTGGAAGGCATTCGCGCTGGGAACAGCCGGTGCCGGCCTCGCGGTCACCGCGCTGGACCTGATGCGGCCCGGGTGGCACTCATCGACCGCGGTGCTGCTCGCCGTGACGGCCACGCTCATCGCCGGCGCTGCCTGCGCGCTGGCCTGCGTCAGCCTGCCGGGCTTTGCCCGCCTCTTCCTCGATGCCCATCGCGCAGAGGTCGAGACGCGGCAGTATGCCGAGTCTATGTTTCTCTCCCGCGAGGTCTTCGCCACGCGCGGGCGGAGGGGCATCCTTCTGTTCGTCAGCCTGTTCGAGCGGCAGGTCGTCATGCTTCCCGACACCGGGCTGTCCAAACGCCTCGGCCGGGAGGTTTCGCAGGGGATCATCACGCGCATGACGTCGCTTCTCGCGTCGGGCCAGGTCGCGATGGCCTTTGAAGCGGGGCTGGTCGGCCTGGAAGACGTCTTGGGAGCCGCGGCGCCTGCGGCTGCAACCGAGAACGAGCTGCCCAATGCGATCGTCGAGGAGAAAGGCCTATGAGAATAATTCTCAAGAACACGCTCCTCGCGGCAATGCTCCTGTCGGCTATCAGTTCCGCGGCGCTGGAGGTCCCGTTCCTCTCCGGCCGCGTGACCGACAACGCGGAGGTCCTGAACGACGGTACGCGGCGGTCGATCACGGAGCGGCTCAAGGCGCACGAGGAAAGGACGGGCGACCAGATTGCCGTGCTCACGGTCCCCGCGCTTGAAGGCGAGAACATCGAGGAATACGCCGTCAAGGTCTTCGAGGCCTGGAAGCTCGGCAGGAAAGGCAAGGACAACGGCGTCCTGATCATCGTGGCGCCGAAGGACCGGCGCATGCGCATCGAGGTCGGCTACGGTCTCGAAGGCACGCTCACCGACCTCGCGGCCGGCAGGATCATCCGCAACGTCATGACGCCCCGGTTCAAGGCCGGGGACTACAACGGCGGCATCGATGCAGGCGTGCAGGCCATTCTCGACCTTCTGGAAAAAGGCGAAGCACCGTCCGGCGAAGGCAGCGCAGGCGGAGTGGGCAAGACCTCTTCGGG
>JAAXXJ010000368.1 GCA_013334545.1 Nitrospirota bacterium
GAGCCGGCCTTCGGCATGCCGGCCTTCTGGATCAATGCGCGGGACGTGGAACAGGCCCAGGCAAAGGGCTACATGGTGGTAGATCCGGCCACGACCATTGTCACGCATCTGACCGAGGTCATCAAGTCCCATGCCTGGGAGCTGCTGACGCGCAGCGAGGTCCAGACCCTTTTGGACAGCGTGTCCAAGAGCTATCCCAAGCTGGTGGACGAACTGATCCCGTCGGTCCTTACCTTGGGCGGCATCCAGCGGGTGCTGCAGAATCTCCTCAAAGAGCGGGTGCCGATCAACGATCTGGTCACCATCCTCGAAACGCTACTCGACCACGCGCCCCAGACCAAGGATGCAGAGCTGCTGACCGAGTACGTGCGGCAGTCGCTCGCCCGGTTTATCACTAGGCAGCACGTGGCAAGCGACGGCGGGGTCCATGTCATGACCCTGGACCCCCGCTTCGAGCGTGCGCTCCTGCAGGCCATGGAGGCAGGCGGCGCGATCAGCCCCGACATCGTGACCCGGCTGATGCGCGTCATCGAGTCAGCCGTGACCGGCAGCAAGATGAAAGGCCTGCAGCCCATCATCCTGTGCTCGGCGCAGGCCCGCCGGTTCCTCAGAAAGATCGTTGAACGGTTCCTCCCATCGGTGGCTGTCCTGTCAAATGCGGAGCTTTCGTCGACCGTGCGACTCTATACGACTGGAGTGCTGAAATATGAAGATTAAAAAATTCACCGCCAGGACATTTTCCGAAGCCCTCGAACTCGTCAAGAAGGAACTGAGCGATGATGCCATCATCCTCTCGACCGAAGAGACCAAAGGATTCTGGCCTCATGTGGAGGTCACCGCTGCCGTGGATTTTGACCAGGAGATCCAGAGGCCGATCCGGGGGCAGGCGTCGGGAATGAAGCGGCAGGCTCCGGAAGCGGTGTACACCGAGACGGGCGGCTCCCGGAAGCAGGCGCCGCCTGCGCCTGCAGCGCGACTGTCGCCGTACGCGGCCACAGCCCTGCCGGCCTCGCGCCCCCTGCCGATGAGCAAGGCCGCGCAGACGGGCGGCAACCGGCCTCAGGACAGCGGCGCAGACCATCTGAAAAAAGAGATCAGCGACCTCAGGACCATGATCGAAGGCATGAAGAACAGCGGCTACGAAATGTCCCTCCCGGCAACAAAACGGACCATGGTGCGCTTTCTCCGGGAGCGTTCGGTCCGGGAAGAGTACGCCTACCGCCTCTGCGACAAGACCACGGACATGGAGAAGATCGCCAGCGTCATCGCCGCGGACATCAAGGTGAAGAAGCACCAGGGCATGAAGAAGGCGGTCATGCTCATCGGCCCCACGGGCGTTGGCAAGACCACGACCATCGCGAAGCTTGCGGCCCAGGCCGTCAAGGCGGGGAAGAAGGCCGCCATCATCAACCTCGACACCTACCGCATCGGCGCGTCGGAGCAGGCGCGCATCTACGCGCGGATCCTCGGCATCCCGCTGTCGACCGTCACCACCACAGAGGAGTTCCTGAGCACGCTTGCCGAATTGTCCGGGACCCGGGACGTGGTGTTCGTGGACACGACAGGCAGGAGCCCGCGCGACCTCGACTACATCAGCGGCCTGGCCGAGCTCTGCAAGACCACGGTACCGATGGAGCTCCACCTGCTCATGAGCGCCAATACCGATGACGAGTGCATGATCGAGGCCTACCGTTCCTACCGGAACCTGCCGATCGAATATATCGCGTTCACCAAGATCGACGAGGCCGTTCGCTACGGCGCGCTCTACAATCTGCTGCTGACGTACCAGAAGCCGGTCGCCTATCTCACCACGGGACAGCGGGTGCCCGGCGACATCGAGCATGCCACGGTGAACAGGCTGGCGAGCCTCATCGTGAACAACGAATGCCATGCGTAGGAAAGCATTGTCGTCTACGGAGGAGTACCGAACATGCTGAAGGGGCAGGACCAGAAGAAATATGTGCGGACCATTGCGGTGGCGAGCGGCAAGGGCGGCGTGGGCAAGACCAACGTGACGGCGAACCTGGCCATTTCGCTGCACAAGCTCGGCAAAAAGGTCATGATTGTGGACGGGGATCTGGGCCTGTCCAACATCGACGTGCTTCTGCATTTGGCGCCCAAGCATACTATCCAGAACCTGCTGGAGGGGGACCTGCACCTCAAGGATGTCCTCATCGAAGGCCCGCACGGGATCAAGATCCTTCCCGCCGGATCGGGCGTGCAGGAGCTGACGGCGCTCAACGAGTTCCAGCGGCTGAAGATCCTCGAGGCATTCGACTCCTACAGCGACGACGTGGATGTCCTGCTCATCGACACGGCAGCCGGCATTTCGGAGAACGTGGCCTTCTTCTGCATCGCGGCCCAGGAGATCGTCATTGTCACGTCGCCGGAACCCACGGCCATCACCGACGCCTACGCGCTCATCAAGGTGCTCTCAACGCGCTACCAGGAGAAGGAGTTCCACGTCCTGGTCAATTCCGTAAAGAACTCCGACGAGGCCGTCGAGGTGTTTCGCCGCCTGTCGCTTGCGGCAGACAAGTTCCTGAACATCTCGCTCGACTATCTCGGGTATCTTCCCTATGACGAGTCCGTGCAGAACGCCGTACGGGAACAGCAGGCCTTCGTCGACCTGTATCCAAACCGGCCCATCTCGCGGCGCATCATGGAGATCGCACAGCTGTTCCTTGACCGCTCAGAGAAAGTGAAGGGAACGCTCCAGTTCTTCATAGGGAACCTGTTGTCCGCCTCGTCCGTCGTGGCGCGGGAAAAAGCCCTGGACACGGAACCGGTGGTGGAGAGGTGATCGGCATGGGGGACTACAAGGTTGCAATGACCGAAGCGGAGAAGGAGAAGATCATCAACGAATCCCTTCCCTTTATCAAATACACGGCCTACCGGCTGTCGCATCGCCTGCCGCCCCAGCTCTCCGTGGAGGACCTTATCAGCGTGGGGATCATGGGACTTCTGGATGCGCTCCAGCGTTACACCGAGGGA
>JAAXXJ010000369.1 GCA_013334545.1 Nitrospirota bacterium
GTGCGGGACGGACACGGGATCAAGCTTGCTCAGCGGGCGGGGATCGTCATCGGGATCATCACCGGCAGGAAGGCGGAGGTCGTGAGCGTTCGTGCCCGGGAACTTGGCATCGGGGAGGTCCACCAGGGGGCGTTGGAAAAGATCGGCGTTTACGATGCCCTTCTCGAGAAATACGGCCTCCGGGACGACGAGGCAGCCTTCATCGGGGACGATATCGTCGACGTGGGGATCCTCAAACGGGTGGGGTTCGCGGTCACTGTAGCGGACTGTGATCCTGCCGTGAGGCCTTATGCGGACATGATCACTCAGGCAAGAGGAGGACGGGGAGCGGTCCGCGAAGTGATCAACCTGCTGCTTGCAAGCCAGGGCAAAAAGCCGGCCCTATGAATACGAGTTTCACAAAGGTACGAAAGCGCCTCAGCCGTATATTCCTCGTGCTCTTCACGACAACGATCGGCCAGCTCGCCCGGCTCTTGCCCTACCCGGTGGCCGTCGCCGCAGGAGGGATGCTCGGCCGCCTGTCCTATCATTTGCTTCACCGCGAGCGGAAACGCGCACTCGCCCATCTCGCCCTGGCCTTTCCGGACCGGGAGTCCTCGTGGATCAAGCGAACGGCGAGAAAGACCTTTGTCCATCTCGGCAAGGCGTTGATGGAAACCGTAGCGGTCACCCCCCGTCGCATGAGAACGGTCGTCAACACAACGGGGTTTGGGAATATCCAGGCAGCGCTTGACCGGAAAAAAGGGATCGTCTATTTTACCGGCCACATCGGCAATTGGGAGCTGATGGCCGGTGCGGTTGCCAGATCCTTTCCCGTTAGCGTTGTCGCGGCGCCGATCGAGCCGGAACCGGTCAATGAAATGATCATCCGCCTCAGGTCCAGAATGGGGGTCAAGACCATCCTGAGGAACAGGCCGGGCGCTGCAAAGGAGCTTATCCGCGTCTTCCGGGAGAACCGCATCCTCGGCATCCTCATCGATCAGGACACCGATGTGGAAGGGGCGTTCGTGGATTTCATGGGAAGACCCGCCTGGACGCCGACGGCCGCGGCCCAGATGGCCATCAAATTCGGCGCACCGGTGCTTTTTGGTTACATCCAGCGCACCGACGATGACCGGCACACGATCACCATCGAGGGCCCCCTCGACCTGGCAAGGACCGGTAACGACGAAGAGGATATCAGGACCAATACCGCCATGTTCACAAAAAAGATCGAAGAGGTCATACGTCGAACGCCGGAACAGTGGGTTTGGATGCATCGCCGATGGAGACGACAACCATGAACGTGCCGAATCTGCTGTCCATCAGCAGGATCCTCGCGGTGCCGGTCTTTATCGTGCTCATGCTCGAACCGACACCGCTCCGCGCCCTGCTTGCCGGGATCGTGTTCTCCATCGCGTCGGCCACGGACTGGCTCGATGGTTATCTGGCGCGGAAATGGGGGCAGGTGACGAAGATCGGCAAACTGCTCGATCCCATTGCCGACAAGATCCTGGTGGCCTCGGCGCTCATCATGCTCGTGGACATCGCACGGATCCCCTCATGGATCGCCATCATCATCATCGGCCGCGAGATCGCCATTACCGGACTCCGGGCAATGGCTGCGTCAGAAGGGATCGTCATAGCGGCCGAGAACATGGGCAAGTGGAAGGTCGGGGCCCAGATCACCGCCGTGCTCTGCCTGGTACTGGACTATCATCTGGGAACGGATTGGATCAGTGATGTCGGGCGGATCGCCATTTTCATTGCCATGATACTGGCGGTCATCTCCGGCATGCGGTACATCATCGACTACTGGAAAAGGGCGGGATAAGGAATGGGACCGGTCCAGGCCGTGTACCTGCTCGGCGCCTATCTTGTCGGGGCCATTCCCTTCGGGCTCCTCTTCGGAAAGGCGCTGGGCGGGGTGGACGTGCGGGCGGTGGGCAGCAGGAACATCGGCGCTACGAACGTACTGCGTGCGGCGGGCAAAAAGGCCGCCATTCTAACGCTCGTCGCAGACTGTCTGAAAGGTCTTTTCCCGGTCCTGCTGGCCGCAACGCTTTTTTCAGACGAGCGTCTCACCGTGCTCAGCGGTAGTGCCGCGATCCTGGGCCACAACTTTCCGGTGTACCTTAAGTTCAAGGGCGGCAAGGGCGTGGCCACCAGCTTCGGCGTTGTACTCGCGGTGGCGCCCGCAACCGGTTTCCTCTGCCTGATCGCCTGGGCCGCTGCAGCCGTTTTGTGGAAGTACTCTTCCCTCTCCGCTCTCATTGCGTTCGCTCTGTATCCGCTCGTCACCTTTGCCGTTCATGGGGAATCGAAGCCGCAGGGTTTCCTTTCGCTCTTTGTGTTCGGAATGATCTATTACCGCCATCGGGAGAATATCAAACGACTGATCGCCGGGACGGAATCCAAGATCGGACAGAAACAATAGGCATGGAGCAGCAGTTGACTTGAGCAGGATTCTGGCACTTTCGATGTTGATGCTGACATGACGTTGACAAAGAATACGCGTGCTGATATTATTTGCATACGCCGGAACGGACGGGACGGGTCCTCCGCACGAGGGGTGCAATGTCAACCATCATAACGCTCACCACTGATTACGGGACGCGGGACTCCTTCGTGGCAAGCATGAAGGGCATCATCCTCAGGACAAACCCGCAGGTCCAGATCCTCGACATCACCCACGAGATCGCGCCCCAGGACATCTGGGAGGCGGCATTCACCCTGAAGAGCGTCTATGACCAGTTCCCGAAAGGCACAGTGCACCTCGCGGTCGTCGATCCGGGCGTGGGGAGCGGACGGCGACCGATCATCGTCGTGACCGAGGGATACTTCTTCGTCGGTCCGGACAACGGTCTGTTCAGCATGATCTACCGCGACGCCGAACGTCTTCGTGTTCATCACATCACGTCAGGACATTACTTCGTCGCGAACCCGGGTCCTACCTTCCACGGAAAGGACATATTCGCCCCGGTCGCCGCATGGCTTACCAGGGGCATCCCT
>JAAXXJ010000370.1 GCA_013334545.1 Nitrospirota bacterium
GCGCGGCGGCGCGCGTGCCTCCGCCGGAGATGGCGAGGACCACCAGCAGGTCGTCGGATTGGCCGGGGCGGGGAGCCTCGGCGAGCCGGTAGCCCGGCACGCCGGCCTGCTCAAGCTTCGGTGTGGCGGGCCAGTGGGCGCAGCCGCCTGCGAATACGCAGAGTGCCGCCAGCAGGGTGACAGCGCACGCCGATGTGAAGATCGAGCTGGGCTTCATAGTCCCCTCCTTTATTCTGTTGTCTGCTCCATGATCTATTCTTTTCAGATTTTTCATTCACAACGCGAAAGGGATGTGCATAACAATACACTACCAGCCAGGCAAAATTGTCCGATGCGTGCTGCCATGATCGACCATAGTTTTCTCTTCACCCACCTGAAAACGATGTCTATTCATCCCTCTACTGCAAAGAGCACCACGACCGAACGCGGTTCGGCGCGATACGTGGAGTCGGGGATCAAGGGAGCGGTCTTCCAGGGGACGATGTCGTTCGGCGTATCAAGCGCGGTGTCGATCCACCGGCGCCAGAGATTTTTTCTTCCCTCGCCGGTCTGCGGCAGCTCGAATTCGAGCGGCTCCCAGTATGCGTTCAGGATCAGGTGCAGGACCAGGCCCTCCTGCAGCAGTTCCGCAGTGAATGCCACGCTGTGCGAGCGGTCGGTCCAGTCCGGCGTGTGGAGCTTCACGCCGTGCCAGGAGCACTTTGCCTGCCGAAGCATGCCGTTCAGGCTCATGCGCCGCTCTTCGTGCCCCACGTCCCTCAGCAAACGCCGCTCGATCAGCAGCGTCGCGAACCGGTGGACGTCTGCATGCTTCTCGACCCGCTCCCAGTCGAACCAGCTGATCTCATTGTCCTGGCAGTAGGCGTTGTTGTTGCCGCGTTGCGTCCTGCGCACCTCGTCGCCCATGAGGATCATGGGCATCCCCACCGAGAGCAGCGTGACGGTCAGGAAGTTCTTCACCTGTCGGTTCCGCAACTTCTCCACCACGGGATCGTCCGTCGGACCCTCGGCGCCGCAGTTCCAGCTCCGATTGTCGTCCGCGCCATCGCGGTTCTCCTCGCCGTTCGCTTCGTTGTGCTTGCGGTCGTAGGAGACGAGGTCGTTCAGGGTGAAGCCGTCGTGGCAGGTGACGAAGTTCACGCTCTGTTCTGGCTCGCGCTCCTCGTGGCCGAAGATCTCCGGACTGCCGATCAGTCGGTCGGCGAACCGGGCCGTCGACCCTTCCGCTCCGCGGAAGAAATCGCGGCCATCGTCGCGGAACCGTCCGTTCCATTCCTTCCAGCTTTCCCCGATGAAGCTGCCCACCTGGTACAGGCCGGCGGCGTCCCAGGCCTCGGCGATGAGCTTCGTGCCTGCCAGAATCGGGCTCGTCTCGATGTCCCAGAGCACCGGCGGGTTCGCCAGCGGCACGCCGCTCTCGTCCCGCGTCAGGATCGATGCGAGATCGAACCGGAAACCGTCAACATGCATCTCGGTCACCCAGAAGTGCAGACTGTCGATGATCATCCGCCGCACGACGGGATGGCTCGCATTGAGCGTGTTTCCGCACCCCGTGTAGTTCTCGTACAGGCGCTTGTCCTGCTTAAGGATATAGTAGACCTCGTTCTCGAAACCCCGGAAGCAGAGCGTCGGCCCGTCATGGCCGCCTTCTGCCGTGTGGTTGAACACCACGTCGAGGATCACCTCGATGCCTGCCCTGTGGAGCGCCTTGACCATGTCGCGGAACTCGTTCACCGGCCCGAGCGGGTCCTTGCGCGAACTGTACGCCTGGTGGGGAGCGAAATATGAGACCGGAGCGTAACCCCAGTAGTTGACCTTGCCCGGCGGGCAGTCCTGGCTGTCGAACTGGAACACCGGCAGCAGCTCGACAGCGGTGACACCAAGCTTCTGCAGATAGGGGATCTTCTCGACCAGGCCGGCGTAGGTGCCACGCTTCTCCGGGGCAACGCCGGAGTTCGGATTGCGCGTGAAGCCGGCCACGTGCATCTCGTATACCACGGTCCGCGATGACGGCCGCTTGAGCGGCGCATCCCCCTCCCAGTCGAAGCCGCGGGCGTCCACCACCACGCTCTTCATCGCTGTTGCCGCGTTGTCGCCTTCCCTGCACGCTGCGGCTCGGTCGTAGCCTTTCGGGACCACCACACCCCGGCCGTAGGGGTCGAGCAGGACCTTGGAAGCATCGAACCGCATGCCTGCGCCGGGGTCGGACGGTCCTGAGACGCGGTAGCCGTAGATCTGCCCGGCCTGTACGCCAGGAACGAACACATGCCAGTAGTGGTACGTGCGGTTCTCGACGGGATCAAGGCGCACCACGCCGGCCGGTGCGTGGTCCTCCTCCCGGTCGAACAGGAGCAGTTCCACGCCCGTGGCGCTGCGCGAATACACGCTGAAATTGACGCCGCCCCGCCGCATGGCGGCCCCAAGAGGTGCGCTCTGGCCTGCATTCATCCGACATTCTCCTCGAAAGGCATTTGACACTGATCAAACCGGATACGAACCGGATAACGGCGGATCTGATCGTAACAAAAGATTCAACTTAAGGGCACGTGACTTATTACCGCATTATCCACCTTTAAATGACGTTAATCCGTTTCTATCCTGTCTAACAACCGTTCAGGAATGAAGTATAATGAAAAACAAAATGTCTTATCATGACTCTTCATAAGAATGTTCAGTTTGAATCAGTGTCATTAATGCTTTCTTGTACTCTGTGTCTCTGCGTTTCTGTGATGATAGCGATCAGAATTTCGCCCCGAGCGAGAAGACCATGAACCGGTTGTCGCTGTCGTCAGGATTGAAGACATAGACGCCAAGCGTGGCCTTGCGATACATGAGCTGCGCGAAGAAGCCGCGCTGGATGTCCCGCTCTGTCTGATAGAGCCTGGTACGCTGGCCTACGAGGCCGATGCGCAGCCATTCCAAGGGGCTTATGCCAAGCTCGTTCCAGGAATAATAGAAGCTGTCTTCCCGCACCTCGAGGTCTCGGA
>JAAXXJ010000079.1 GCA_013334545.1 Nitrospirota bacterium
AATAGTGCCCCACTTCTTCACCGAGGTCTCTCCCGAATTGTAGGCTGCCAGGCTGAGAGAAAGGTTCCCTTCGTACCGGTCGAGCAGGTAGCGGAGATATTTCACGCCGCCCTCGATGTTCTCGTGTGGACTGAAGGTATTCCTGACATTCATGGTACTGGCCGTCTGCGGCATGAGCTGCATGAGACCCATAGCGCCCTTGCGGGAGATGGCGAAGGGATTGAAGTCGGACTCCACCTTCACGATGGCATGGACCAGGGACGGATCAACGCCATACCGCTCGCACGCCGAGTTGATGATGTTCACATAGGAGACCGGGATGTCTTCTGTTCGCCGGCTACCCGTTGAAGTAGGCGCCGGCCGTGCCGCAGCTGATGATGACGCCGGACCCCGTGCCTCTGCGTGGACCTTTGTGGTCTTCTTCACACGGCCGCTCGGGACGTTCGTGAAATGCACCACGCCGCTGTCGTCGATGAACTGATAGATATCGGCCTGGGCGGTTCCCGACAGGGAAGCCAGAAACGCGATAAGTGACACTATGTGCCGTGCAAAGGATTTCATCTCGTCTGACTTTCTTAAGCGGCAATTGCCTGACTAATTTTGTTTAAGAATACCAAAAAAATATGTTCCTGTCAATAGGGAATAGAGTTTTTGATATGGTCTGCCATGCTATGGGCAATGTAACCTAAACACCGGGAAAACCCCTTTATGACAAGATCTCCCTCGCTCTTGACTGTTCCGCTGGGATAGATTATCATCATCAAACAATCAGTTACCTGTTTCCTAAACGATCCCGATGAACAAGATCCTGATCATCATTCCCGCTTACAACGAGGAAGAAAGCCTGCCCGGTGTCATGCAGGACCTGCGCAGCCACGCTCCGGATGCGGACATCCTGGTCGTGGACGACGGGTCCCGAGACCGGACCGCGGCAGTGGCACGCCAGGCCGGGGTGAAGGTGGCAAGCCTGCCATACAACCTGGGGATCGGCGGCGCAATGCAGACCGGCTTCCAGTATGCGCGTAACAATGGCTACGATATTGCCATCCAGTTCGACGGCGACGGTCAGCATATGGCGGCTGAGATCAACGAACTCCTCGACCTGCTCAAGCGAGGGCGTGCCGACATCGTCGTGGGATCGCGGTTCCTGGATCGGGGAGAGTACCGTCCTCCCTTTTTCCGCAAGATAGGGATATGGGTCTTTTCGACGGTCCTTTCGGCCATTATTGGTATTCCGGTTACCGATACGACGTCGGGATTCCGTGCCGCGAACCGCAGGGTCATCGAGTTCTTCGCCCGGTCATACCCCGAGGATTATCCGGAGGTCGAGAGCCTGGTGCTCCTTCACCGCGCGAGAATGACCATTGCTGAGGTCCCCGTGCGCATGAGGGACCGGACCGGGGGGCGCTCCTCGATCACGCCCATACGGTCGGCGTACTACATGGTCAAGGTCCTGCTGGCGGTATTCGTCGACCTGATGAAGAAATGAGGTGAATCATGGACATAGTCAAGGTATTGGCGATCACGGGCAGCGCAACAGTACTGTTCCTCGTACTGGAACTGATCAGGCGGGGGAGGCTGAAGGAACGGTATTCTCTTCTGTGGCTGTTCTCGGGCGTTGTCATGCTCGTCCTTTCCCTGTCCCGGGAATTGCTCGAATACATCGCCCGGCAGGTCGGGATCTTCTATCCGCCCTCGCTGCTCTTCCTGGTCGCGTTCGTCTTTCTGCTGCTGATCACGCTCCATTTCTCGGCGGTCATTTCCGGGCTCTCGGAGAAAAACAAGCGGCTGACCCAGGAGATCGCGCTGCTCCGGCAGACGCTCGATGAACTGAAGGAATCGTGGGCAACCGGTGCGGATGAACAGACGAGAGAAGGGTAAGAGCATTTACCGGTCTGTCGTACGGCACTTTACATTCGCCGGCTTCCATGGTAAGTATAACGATCAGATGTACTCGGAGGGATTGAACAAACCATGACCACCCTGATTGATAGTATCAATAGAATATTCTCAAGCAAGCGATTCAATCTCATAGCCTTATGCATCATAACAGGTATGATCCTGATCGCGTACAGTAATACCTTCACTTCAAGCTTTCATTTTGATGACTATCCTGCGATCAACGAGAACCCGAACATCCGTCATTTGACCATGGAAAACATCATGACAATCCTCAGGGGGGGGCGCCCGGTCGTTAATCTGTCGATCATGCTGAACTATCAGCTGAACGGGATGAACGTCGTCGGTTACCATATCTTCAACATAGCTACCCACATCCTGAACAGCATCATGGTGTATTTCCTGGTCCTCGGAACGCTGACGTTACCTCAGTTCCTTGATCGCTATCAAGGTAAGGCGAAATGGATGGCGCTGTTTTGCGCGCTCCTTTTTGGCGTTCATCCGATCCAGACGGAGTCTGTGACTTATATCATCAGCAGGTCGGAACTGCTGGCAACGTTCTTCTATCTCGCTGCGTTTCTGCTGCTGATCAGAGGGGCGAGATCGAGGAACTTCCTGTATGCCATCGGAGTGATGATCGCATCAGTGCTCGCGGTCAGCTCGAAAGAGTGGGCGGTGACTTTGCCTGCTTTGCTTGTTCTCTATGACTTCTTGTTCCTGGCGGAAGGCAAGGTAAAGCAGGTCCTGTCGCGCTGGTATTATTATGTGCTAGCAGCGCTTACCTGGATATTGGTCATCCAAAAGCTCAATCTGTTTGCCACCGGAGGCACTGCGGGCGTTGGTTTCAACATTGTTAGTACAACCGGGGTTACGGCGAAGTCGTATCTTTATACTTCTTTCAATGTCATCTGGACCTACATCCGGCTCCTTTTCCTGCCGATCAACCAGAATCTCGACTACGACTATCCTATCGCCAAGACCCTGTTCGAATTGCCCACGATCCTTTCTCTTGCCGGACATCTGATGATCATAGCTGCGGCTGTCTGGCTCTATCGGACAAAGAAGTGGACGCTCATTCCCTTCGGTGTCGCATGGTTCTATATCGGGCTTTCACCTGTCCAGAGCTTCGTCCCCGTTGTCGATGTCATTTTCGAACATCGCTTGTATATGCCGTCGATCGGGTTCTTCTTGTTCTTTATCGTGCTGTATGAATCGGTATTCGACTGGATCGAAAAGCGAAAGGCAGCAGCCACGGCCTGATAGCATCGGAGAAAGGGTAGGGCGGAGAGAATGAAAACGCAGGGAGCGAATGCGCCCGGCGTTCTGCGTTTGGGGCCGTTGTCGCTATCTAGCGCCGGCCCCGGAGGCGCGCGACGCTGTTCAGCACCACATAGGAGGTTGCGATGCCGAGGTAGCTCAGCCAGTGCAGCGCGTTCAGCATCGATGAGCCTGAGTGGCGCTTTGCCACCTCCAGTTCCTCGCGGAATGACCTGAGATAGGAGCTGGAGGTCTTCGAGGTCGTATAGACCCGGAACGAAGCAAGGCAGTCATCCAGGACGACGAGAGGATACCTCTTTCCAATACGCAGCCAGTAATCATAGTCCATCACGAAATGCTCGTTCTTGTCGAAGACCCCGAGTTCATCGATGACCTGCCGCCGCAAGAACGTGGCGGGTTGGCTGATTGGATTCGTGACCAGGAGCAGGGAGTAGCTGAACCGGCGAAGAAGGAAGTCTTTGTACGCAGTGATCAGCCGACGCACCTCTTGGTCTGACTCGTCAATGATGCGGCAGCGGCCGGTGACCCATTGGGCTTCGGGTTGCGCAAGGAAGTAGCTGGCCACCCGTGCGAGCGCCCCTTGCTCATATGTGTCATCAGAATTAAGGTAGGCGACGATGTCTCCTGTCGCCATCCGTAGTCCTTTGTTGATCGCATCCGCCTGCCCCTCGTCCTTTTGCGAGACCCATTTCAGCCGGTCCTCATACTTCTTCAGAATATCGATCGTCCCGTCCTGCGACCCCCCGTCCATGACGATATATTCCAAGGAAGGGTAGTTCTGGTCCAGCACGCTCCGGATTGTCCGTTCGATGAACGGCGCCTGGTTGAAGGACGGCGTTATGATCGAGATCTTAAGGGCCATCTCACCGGTTCCTTCGCCTTGCCATATGAACTGATTGGAGGAAATGAAGCGTTTTCCTGGCGGTCGCTTCCCAGGTGAATTCGCGGCATCGGGACTTACCCTTTTCGATCAGGCTCTGACGCAGAGGAAGGTCCAAGAGAACGGAAGAAATGCCTTCCGAAATCTTATCTTGAGAATAGGGGTCGACGAAGAAGGCAGCATCTCCGGCGATCTCCATTAACGGCTCGATTTTTGAGCAAACGACCGGGACGCCGCAAGCCATTGCCTCGATTACAGGCAGTCCGAAGCCTTCGTGTAGGGTTGGAAAAACGAATGCTTCACAGGCGCGGAAGATTGAAGGAACTTCCTCGAAGGGGAGCCATGCCAGCAGGAGTACCTCCTGGGTGAGTCCGGATGCCGCAATCTGTTGGGCGAGAGCCTCGTAACCTTTATCGCGGGCGCCGATCAGTACCAGTCCCAAATCCGGGATTCGGCGACGGACAAGCTCGAACGCCTGAAGGAGACGTCCATGGTTTTTGTGGGGAAGTGACGACGCTGCGTACAGGATAAATCGGTCGGGCAGGCCATATCTGGCTTTAATCTCTTCTGAATCAGACGGTCCGATGGTGGTATATAAAGCATGGTCAACGGCAAGATGGGTGACTTGCACGTTTTCCGGAGAAATGTGATAGGAACGGACGATGTCGCTTTTGACCTGATGCGAGATCGTTAACACTCCGTCAGCGCTTTTAGCGCTCGCATAGATGATACTGCGAAGAAACGGAAGGTAATAGAACGGGAAATTCTCAGGTTGATTGATGTGCTGGAGATCAAAGAGCATAAGCACGGAGGTTGCCGGACAGTAGACCGGCGCCGTCATTCCCGCGGACAGAAGAATGTCGATACCGTGCCGTTTCACATACAAGGGAAGCACGGCTTGCTCCCAAAGAATCCGTTGGGGCCGGTGTGTTGCGGTAACCGGACAGGAAACCACTTTGATGTTGGGAGTCATCGAGGCAAAGATGCCCGTGCTTTCCCGGTTGCTGAAGACGATGTACTCTGAGTCCTGATCTACCTGGGGAAGGTACTTAATGAGATTTCGTATGTAGGTTTCGGAACCTCCGACTTTGCCGGGAAGGAGGTAGAGCGTATTAATGCCGATTTTCATGCGCGTCTGCCCTTGCCAGTCATTGGTTGCATTTTGTGTGGAGGCTCATTTCGCCTTCGACCATGAGGCGGACGATGTCCGAAAAATCGATCGTATGCGACCAGCCGAGCCTGGTTCTTGCTTTGGTGGCGTCTCCGCAGAGCTGAACTCTTTCGGAGGGACGGAACAGTTGCGGGTCTGTCCTGACATATCGGCGATAATCGAGATCGAGCAGAGAAAAAGCCGTATCGACAAAATCACGCACACGGTGCGTTTTGCCGCTAGCGATGACGAAATCATCCGGCTCGTCCGTCTGCAGCATCATCCACATGGCGTGAACATAATCAGGCGCATAGCCCCAGTCCCGCCAGGCATCCAGATTGCCGAGCAAGAGATGGTCCTGCAGCCCCAGTTTGATCTTCACGGCAGAGGAAACGATCTTGCGCGTAACGAACTCGTATCCTCGTCTGGGTGATTCATGATTGTACAGGATCCCCATGGAAGTGAACAGTCCGTATTGCGATCGGTAGTTTCTGGCCAGGTGATGGCCGGCCACCTTGGATATGCCGTAGATCGAGCGGGGATTGAAGGGTGTCGTTTCGTTCTGCGGCGACTGACCTACATCGCCAAACATCTCGCTGCTGCCGGCGAAGTAGAAACGGCAGCGAGGAGCAAACTCCTTTATGGCAGCGAGAAGATAATGCGTGCTGTTGACATTATTGTTAAGGATTGATATCTCGTCGTCAAAAGAATAGCTTACAAAACTCGAAGATGCGAGATGATAGCATTCATCCGGCTGGACGTCCTTGACGATCTTGATGAGAGAAAGGATGTTATCCAGTGATCCTACATGCATGATGATCCTTTCTGTCAGGTGAGAGATATTCTTGAGTTTGTGTTCGGAATCCTCAATGGCAATGCGCCGGACGATGCCGTGGATCTCATAGCCTTTGGAAAGCAGAAGCTCCGCAAGATAGGACCCATCCTGCCCCGCGATTCCCGTGATAATGGCTTTTTTCATCATAGGTTGCAGCCCCCCCCCAATGAACACTGATATGCCGGAGAAATGCGGTCAGCATTTCCTGTTGATAATGGGATTCCCGCCTGGCAGGAATAAATTATCTCATATGCTTCAAAAAAATAATATAGACGCGCATGATGAAGAAGAAAACGATTTCCCTAAAATAGCGATGGTCTGCTTCATAGGACGGAACGAGAACATCCGGATGAACCAGAGGAAACGTCATTGTTTGTCTTTTGTTCGACATCAGCTTTGTATACAGTCTTTGAACCGCGAGTTTCTTGAAAAAAGAAAACTGATTGAACGATATGTGCGTCCCCGACGTGAACCCGATATTCTCCACAAGGTTGACATTGGGAATGATACAGACGCCGTTATTTTTCAGAATGGCGTAGGACAATTGATGGTCCCAGGTGTTCAGTTTGCCGCGAAATACCCTGTCAAAGATGACCGAATAATAGCGGCGCATGTCAGGATAGCGGAACATCCGTTCAAGACCGCCATCCCGTACGAATGCAGGATAATCGGGCATATCGGGATGATAGAGCTGCCACACTCTTCTCCAGCCTGCCCACCCCCAGATGTGGCAGAACTGGGACGCGTAGTAACTAGCTTGACCGATCTGTCTTCCAAACTGGAAGTTGTCTCCGGAAATATGCATGACTCGCCCGTCATGCCGGTACTTCTCAAGCAGGTGCCGGCAGTAGGGGAAAAAGCTTTCATCGGGAAGGCAATCGTCCTCGAGGATGATGCCCTCCTCGACATGCTCAAAAAACCAGGAGAGTGCCGACGAGACAGCCACCCTGCATCCTAGGTTCTTCTCTCGGAACAGCGTGTGAACGTCGCACTCCCAATCAATCTGCTTTACGATCGCCCGCGTCTGTTCGCAGGCATCGGCTTCACCCGGTTTGTCGGGACGCGGTCCATCGGCCGCAATAAAGAGCCTTCCTGGCTTGGCCTTCCGGATGGCTTCAAATACCTGCTTCGTGGTATCCGGACGGTTGAAGATCAAAAACAAAACGGAAAAGTTATAATCGCTAGTATACATCGTTACAGGTCCATACCGGTCAGGGCCTTTTGATCGTGCGGGATCAATGATTTTTTCCCGAAAATAAGGCGCCAGACATAGGGAGCCTTATTTTTCAGAGAGAGTAGCTTGAAGCCCATGCTGGACAGATTCTTGTCGGTCAACAGATGAAGGTACCATCCGTCCGAATACACCTTGAGCTGAAGCTTCTCTGCGAGAACCGCTAGCGCTTTGAAGGTGAAGAATGAAACGTGCTGACCGTGATCCAGTTCGTAGTACCACCACTGGTCCAGGTTTGGCGCTTTCCGGGGCCGGAGAGTGGTGGTGAACAGCACGTTCCGGGTGAGCTTGAGCATGCGCTCGATCTCCGGAAGCGGATCGGCCAGATGCTCCATGACTTCGAAGGCAGTCACCAGTTCGTAGCCCGTCCCCGGCTGGGGATCAGCCTCGAACCCGCGGGCGAACACGTTCTGGCAGTGCGCATCGTACCAGTAGAAATCGAACCCGTAGTCGCGCATCATGCGAACAAAGAGGCCTGTCCCTCCACCGTAATCGATGAATTTCGCGTCAGCATTAAAATAGCACGATATGATGGACTTCGTCATCTTGGCCATTTTCACGTTCCTGTCCACGATGCCCACGTCTGATTGGTTGATTGCCTCGGCATAGGATTCCGGAAGCCAGTAGGGCTCCTCGGTCTGCATGAAACCGCAGGACCTGCACTGGAAGAACGAGACGGTATATTTTTTGAGCACTACGCCCGTTTGAAACAACGGCGCGTCATTCGAGCATATCCTGCATTTCATCGGGATGATCCTCCCCCGGTCTTCCCGGTCAGCAGTTTCCAGCCGTTCGACAAGCTGAGCCACGTAATGCGGAGCCAGCACATCAGTTTCCATTGCCACGGGCAGGCAAGGGCCACGAACATCGAAAGCGTCAGCGGGTTGATCGCCGATCGCCGCGAAAAAACCTTTTTCAACCTGCCCAGTAACGAAGCGTCTTCGACCCGGTTGTATCCGGTGGTTGATTCATCCAGCCGTACGCGCACCGACGGGTCCGTTGCCAGGGTAATCCCTTTCTGGCCCGCACGGTACGTGAATTCATAATCGGACAGGTAGTGGGGCAGGAGGAGGGGATGAAACCCGCCGACAATGGAGAAAGCCTCCACGCGAAAGAACAGGCCCCGCGTGGACATGCAGTTCATTGGTTTTCCGGCAGATGCATGCTCAAAGGTGAATTGTTTCCAATCCACGTGAATGCCCGCCTCGATCCATTGACCGGTCTTACGGCCGAAGCATTCGGAGAGCAGGAACGTCTTCGGCCTGGACCGGAGCGCCTCAACAGCCTTTTCGAGAAAGTCAGGATCGAATTCATTGTCGTCATTGATGATCAAAACGATGTCCGTAGGCGACGCAGCATTCTTTCGCAGCCACAAATAGCCCTGATGCAGCGATCCTCCCCACCACCAGTTCCCGGTGCCTGTTATGACCGTGAGGGACGGGATCTGTGCCCGAACCATCGCAGCTGTCCCGTCGGTCGAACCGTCATCGATCAAGAGCAGATGATAATTATGATACGTTTGCTTAGCGAGACAGCCGGTAAAGCGCCGGGTGACCTCCTTGCGATTGTGCACAGGGAGAAGAATGTAAACTATTTCGCTCATGGTTTCCGCAGTACAAACACGTAATTGTCGCCTATACCGAGGCTGTCGAATAACCGTGTGGCAATGTGGTTTATCTTAGTATAGTGCATTGCAAGAAGAAGACCGAAGCCAAGCTTAACCCCGATGGTACGGATTCCTCGCGGAGACCAGAATACTGAAGGATTCCCCATGCAAGGATAGGTCAACAGATGAAGCCACTGATAGAACAACCACTCGGAGTCGGTGACTGTTCTTGATGTATCAAAGATCAGGCCTGCTTGTTCAGCGGCATATTTCATCGACTTGAGCGTGAACCATTGCTGATGATAGGGTGCATGCCAGTTGATCCAGCGCCGGCCGAACACCTTCGCGCCCCATCCATTCGCATTCGGTGTGCTCAGGATAGCGACTCCCCCGCGCTTCAAAACCTTTTCCATCCCTCTCAACGTCGAGACCGGATCAGTAACATGTTCAATAACCTGGTCCATAGTAAGGTAATCAAAATAATTATGCTCATACAAAGCAGGGTTGAAGAGTCCTACGTGAACGTTGAAACCGTAGGTCTCGGCGATTCGACGGATATTTTCATCCGCTTCAACGCCAAACACCTCGCAGTTGCGGGCGGTGTGGTAGCCGAGAGACTCGCCGAACCCGCATCCGATGTCCAGTACTCGCACGCCCGCCGGTACCCACGTGTATGCGCCTGCCCGTTTGCCATTCAGCCAGGATATAAAGCCCGTTGCCGGCTTATGGGGCCGGTATTGGTCGAGGCGGAGCGCAGACCGCGGGTAATAGTCGGAATAAAGGTCCGTAAGAACATCCTGATCGAAATCCGCCTGGAGGAACTTATGACCACACCCCATACAGTCGAAGATCCAGAATTGACCCGGATAGCCGTACCGATCATCGAAGACATCCAGAAATTTACGCACCGGGGACGAGCAGATCTTGCAGGCTATGTCTCTGTTGGAATTGCATGCTGAAGGATCTGTTGATATGATCGTTGGTTTGTTCATAGGTAAAACTGATGTCAACGTTTCTGTTCGCGAAGTAATCCCTCAATTTTTTGCCACACGGAGTCCACGGACACCAGATCTATGCACTTCACGATTCCATCAGACGTCAAAGGATAGATGCACCGCCAATTGCAATTGAAGCAATCCATCACATGGTACACGGCTTCAGGCAAGCTCGTCGTTCCCTTTTCTTCCACCTTGTACGGAAAAAATCGTCCGAAATGACCCCCTCCGACAATGGAAACGGAGGTCGTCGAAACCGCCACGGCAATGTGGATCGCACTTGTGTCATTGCCGATGAGAATGCGCCCATTCTCTATGATCCCTATTAATTCCCGCAACGACGTCCGTCCCGCCCAGTTCTCGATTGGCGCCCGGCTTTGCACCTTAATCGTCTGCCCGAGAGCATATTCTCCCGGGCCTCCACATACTACCCCCGTCCATCCGGTTGCATTATAGAGTCGCTCCGCTAGTTCTTTAAACCGTGACAGGGGCCATTTTTTAAGATCAAGGCCTGTTCCAGGAAAAAGAATATAATAATCTTTCAAACAGAAATCTTTCGGAAGCCGATGGTGAAGTTCCTGCAGCGTGGGACCATACGCCTTAAATCCAGGCAATCCGAGGCCGCGGATAAACTCCGCATTCCGTTCTAATTCCATGAGCGGCTCTCGTGATGCGGATATGAGCCTCGTGTACCATCGGTCGCTGATCCGTCGCTGCCACGAACTGATATTTGAATCATCGCTCTGAAAACCGATTTTATGCCGTGCCCAGCTTGCCCGGACGAGTGTATCGCCAAACAGGAATTCCCGGGAAAACATAGGTTGTATGACCGTATCAAACCCGGCGTTGCGCACGTTGAGAAGTGTTTTCATCCGGTACGCGATGTTTACCTCAAACTTCTCCTTGTCCAGTGACCACACTTCATCAAAATAGGGCAGTTCAGCCGCAAGCTCGGTCCATAACTTGTTCCCTAACAGCGTTATCCGGTATTGTTCGCGCGGGTACAGTGTTCGCAGTTCTTTTGCCGCATCAAGCCAGAGCACAAAGTCGCCGATGCCGTCAAGTCGCACAACCAAAAGTTCGGAGCGGACAGTGCTCGGATTTCCTTTTACTACGGAGAGAAATATCGTGTCAAGAACCGGAAGATAGACCTGCGCCAGCAGGCGGCGTATAATTCGACGTTTTTCTTTTATTTGTCGAAACATATTCTTCGACTTGCGGGGTTCCCTTTGTTGGTTAAACGTCGAACCATAGAATAAAATCTCCTATGGCGTCAAGCTTGATCTATAGGGCCGTCTTTATTGCACCTTGCTCTGCGGCATGCAAGGGAAAGAGCAACGCCACAGAAGATACAGCCATCGCGAATAAAATCCATTGCACAGCAGAAAGATCATCACCCAGGCTTCCAATTACTGCAGGCATAAGAATCCGGAAGGCTTGCAAGCCA
>JAAXXJ010000080.1 GCA_013334545.1 Nitrospirota bacterium
GCTCTGTCGAGACCCTCTAAACCAGAATTGGATAAGGTGCCGCATTCAATGACCTCGACATCTTAAAAGCAATGCTTCTATAAAAATACTTGACTAAAACAAACCAGACGCGAAGGACGCAAAGGACGTCAAAACAAAAGGGATTCTTGAGTAATTCAAGTTTTCCTCGCGACCTTTGCGCCTTGGCGGTTCCAAGGTTTTGTTCCGGATTGTCCGGGTTAGGATAAACGAACTTCCCTGAGGATCGAAGTTTCCCTGCAGCTTGCTGCAGGAAGCTTCGATGCCGGGGCGTTTCGATCATGGTGTGCACGCTGCGGAACCGCATCGTCCCCGCGCGGAGGCAGATGAAGACCCAGCAGGAAGCGCGGGCAAAAGCTTACGCCGCAGGGACCAGATGCGTAGGGACGGCATCATGATGGTTGAACGGATGCTATCGGTTTTTCTCTGAACGGTGGTCTCGCTCTGGAGCAGAACGCTGCGGATCCACGAAGCGAACAGGAAGGTGCACGACCATTTCGCTGCAGAGGGAAGGACCGTCATTTACGCCTTCTGGCACGATAGTGTGTTCCTGCTGCCTCATATGCACCGGGATTCCGGCATCATGATCATGGTGAGCGAGAGCAGGGATGGGGACGTTGCGGCCCGGATCCTGCACCACTTCGGGTTCGAGGTGGTTCGCGGCTCGAGCAAACGCAGGGGCTTTCGGGCGCTCATCGGGCTCATCACCGGAATGCGTCAGGGCAGGTCCGTCGCGATCACCGTGGACGGACCGCGGGGTCCCCGCCATAAGGTGAAGGAGGGGGCGGTATTCCTCGCGGGCAAGATGGGATCCCCTATTATTCCTGCTGCCACAGGGGCGAAGAGCTGCTGGGCCCTGGAAAAGGCGTGGGACAGGTTCGTCATCCCGGCGCCGTTCACGGAAGGTGTGGTCCTGTATGGCGAGCCGGTCATAGTGAGCGGGACGTCAAGTGAGGAGATCGCATCCAAACGCATGGAGCTGGAAGGAGCCCTTCACCGGTTGACGCGTGAAGCGGCAGCGCTGGCAGCGGCGCCCCGTCAGCGAAAGCGGCCGTTCAAAAAAAAGGAGTCGTCGCCTGCGCAGAGTTCTTGGTGAATGCGACGCTCGGGGCGCGGTGTGACATTTCAAGCTCACTGTGAATCCAGGAGCGAGCGCATTCCCTGCAGCTTGCTGCGGGAAGCTTCAATGAAATGATTCTCTCGCGCATCCGGCCGGACCTTCCGGACCGGGAGAGGCAAGTCGGATGAATGCTGGCAAAAAGGAGGAACAAAGATGAGATATGCCCTTCGAGGTGCTTTTGTTTGGTTCTTTCTGCTCTGCTCGGTCGTCATCGCTCCCCCTGTCCGGGCTGCCGAAGAGCTGCTTCCTGACGGGTTCATGCTCCGCTTCGGAGGCTATCAGATCAAGGGTGCCAACACCGTCATGCGCCTCGACGCGAACAATGCGCCGGTGGGTGCCTACATCGATTTCGAGGAGACTCTGGGAGGCGAGACGAGGGCGACGCTGTTCAGGCTCGATGGGCTCTACCGTTTCAACGACCGTCACAGCCTCGGCTTTTCCTGGTATGACGTGAAATTCAACGGATCACGGGTGCTGAGCGAGACCATCGATTGGGGCGGCCAGCCGTATCCGATCAGTACCCAGGTCGACAGCGAGATCAGGTTCAACGTCTACAAGCTGAACTATCAGTATTCCCTGTTCCATAATGAAAAGGCGGAGCTCGGCGCCTCGTTCGGGCTCCATATCATGAAGGTCTTTGCCGGCATCAGCGCGAGCGGCATCGGACAGTCCAACAGTGAATCGATCACGGCGCCCCTGCCGGTGTTCGGGCTCTACGCGGACTACAACTTCACGCCCCGCTTCTCCGCTTTTTACAATTACCAGTTCTTCTTCATCAATTATCAGGACAAGGTCAGGGGAGGATTGCAGGACTTTCTGATCGGGCTGGAATACCGGCTCTTCCGGAATGTCGCCCTGGGCGCCGCATATAACCGTTTCGGACTGGGTATGGACATCAAGGGGGATACCACTACACTGATTGTGAACACCAACTGGAACGGTGGCCTGCTATATGGAGCGTTGTATTTCTAGATAATGCTGGAAAGGGGCGCGTGCGCAGTATGAAGAAGCGGATCCTGCTCCGCTGATGGTAGGCAGCTTGCCCCGTTTGCTGCCGCGCCGCATGTAAGAAGCCACGGTTCTCGGATAACCAAGTGGGATGTTCATCATGGGCTCCGTTATCTCCGGCTCCCCGGCGGGAAGGGGGCCGACAGGACGAAGCGTACAGTGCGGTGCTTTGTCGTTCAGCGACATCCTTGCCGATCCGGAACGGAGCGTGACGGAAGGAACAAGAGAAGGATCATGGCTGCGGGAACAGATCCGGGATCACCGGTTTCACGAAGAGCTAGGCGGTCCGGTGCGTTCCTGAGGTATGCCGGTCGGGGCGCTGCCGCGATCGTCGCGCTCTATGCGGTCCTGCTCATCCCGATCGGAGAGGGGGAATCTCTTCCTTCAGGAGGCAGGCAGGAGCAGAAACAGGCCTTTGTCTGGGACCGGGACGAATACTGGATGACCCTTGAATCTGCCTATCGAACGCTGAAGCAGGGCGGATGCGGTACGGCTGTGCCGGACCTGGCTTCGCAGTTCCAGAACGCGAAGAAGGCCCTGCAACTGATAGACCGGACACGGCTCGGCCCCCAGGATCGGATCTTCCGCGAACTCGAATCCATGGTGTTCGGGATTGGCCCCGTGGTCAGCGCATGTAATGCGCAGGTCATGGAGTACATCGGGCTGATCGCCGACATGCGGACGGTCATCAAAAAACGTTCCCGTGACTGGGACATGAATTCCGCGGCCGCGCGGAATACCCTGTACCGGCTGCTGTACGGCTCGCGCGCCGCGGCCGAGGAAGTGATGTTGCAGGTGCCGGCAAGCGCGATGCTGACGCTCGTTCTGGGTGCGGATGAACCTTCCCGGACCCCCGGAGCGGACGTGCGGAAAGCGAAGCTTCACAGCGGCGATATCCTCGTGTCCCGCGGCGGCGCGCCCACGTCAGCGCTGATAGCGCGCGGAGCCGATTATCCGGGAAATTTCTCGCACATTGCCCTTGTCTATGTCGATCCTGGCACGCACATGCCGTTTATCGTGGAAGCGCATATCGAGCGGGGTGTGGTCGTTTCAACGATGGACCAGTATCTCGAGGACAAGAAGCTGCGCATCATGCTGCTGCGCCCCCGCGCGGACCTGCCGCAGCTCGTGACGGACCCGATGACCCCGCACAAGGCCGCTGAGCGGGCCTATAGCCGGGCCAGAACGGAGCATGTTCCCTACGACTTCGAAATGAACTATCGGGACCACCGGAAGCTCTTCTGCTCAGAGGTGGTGTCGTCGGCATACGAGCCCTTCGGCATCGATCTGTGGATGGGGATAGCCCGTCTTTCTGCACCCGGACTGCAAATATGGCTGAGCGCGGTCGGCGTGAAATACTTCGAAACGCAGGAGCCCTCTGACCTTGAGTATGATCCGCAGCTCACGGTGGTGGGGGAATGGCGAGATCAGGAAACGCTCAGGAAGGACCATTATGACAATGCCGTGACCGAAGCGATGCTCGAAGGGGCGGAGCAGGGGGATGAGCTCGCATACCAGTGGTACCTCCTGCCGCTTATAAGGATCGCGAAGGCATACAGCGCGGGCCTGAACCTCATGGGGAAGGTCGGTCCGGTCCCGGAAGGCATGTCGGCCACGGCGGCGCTGCGGAACATCTGGTATTCGAACAGGCACGATGCCATCGCGGCGCGGCTCGCGACGAAGGCGGAGCAGTTCCGGCAGGACCGGGGATACTGGCCCCCCTACTGGGAACTGGTGACGCTGGCACGGAGCGCAAAAGCTGAGGAGAACGGAAAGCATTAGCGGCACCGGGGCGCCGGCCCCTCCCGGCGACAGGCGTGATCCGAAGCATGAATGGAAGCTTGTCCCGCGGCATGCTCGCGCATTCACACGGAGGAAGGTGCCCCTTTTATGGGTATCCTGCTGAAGAGCGCCGTTCGGTTGACCGCTCTTGCGCTGCTGCTGTCCATCGGGTCCTGCGCGACGCTGCCCAAAGACTATGCCCGGGAACCTTCTCATGCATGGGACCGGCCGCAGGAGACGAAGCTCGGACGGGCACTTGCTCCGGCCGCGACGCAGCATCCCGGCATGTCCGGCTTCCATCTCCTCGGGAACGGCATGGACGCCTTCGTGGCGCGCATGGCGCTTGCGGAAGCCGCGGAGCGGACCCTTGACCTTCAATATTATATCTTTCACGGCGACCTGACGGGAAAGCTGATCCTTGACAGCCTGGTCAGGGCAGCTGATAGGGGTGTGCGGGTCCGGCTTCTCATCGATGATACTGCGGCCAAGGGCAGGGACGCCGTGCTCGCCGCAATTGCTTCCCACCCGCAGATCGAGGTGCGGGTGTTCAATCCTTCTGCCGGACGGTCGTCAGCATCATGGCTCTTCAGCGCCGCAGCGGACTTCGACCGGATCAACCACCGCATGCACAACAAGATGTTCGTTGCTGACAATGAGGCGGGGGTCGTGGGCGGCAGGAACATCGGCGATGAATATTTCGGCGCCCGGGAAGGCGTGAACTTCGCCGACATGGACCTTCTGGCGGTCGGGCCCGCGGTGCAGGACCTGTCCCGGAGCTTTGACGAGTTCTGGAATAGCGAATGGGCCTATCCCATCGAGGCGCTGCATAAGGGGAAACCCGACCCTGCCGCAATGGAGAAGGGGAGGGAGCTGCTGGCCGCCCACCGGTCGGCTGCACAGGACACGGACTATGCGAAGCGGCTGCGCGACTCGGACCTCCTGCAGCGGCTGGAGGGGCGAGAACTGCCGCTGGTCTGGGCCCCTGCGCGGATCGTGTACGACCGGCCCGGGAAGGCCGGAAGCGAAGGACGGCCGGCCGATGACCTGAAGCTGGGTCCGCAGCTCAAGGCTGCCGCCGCCGAACCGCGGTCGGATCTCCTCATCTCGTCGCCCTACTTTATTCCCGGCGAGCGGGGAGTGGCATCGTTCAAGCACCTGCGGGAGAAGGGCGTCCGCATCAGGATCGTGACCAATTCCTTTGCCGGCAACGATGTCGCTCTCGTGCACAGCGGATACGCGAAGTACCGCAAGGACCTGCTGAAGCTCGGCGTGGAACTCTACGAACTGAAGCCGACCCTTGCCGCGGCACCGGAAAAAGACCGGGAGCGCTTCGGGTCTTCGGGAGCCAGCCTCCATGCCAAGGCGTTCATCGTCGACCGGGAGCGGGTGTTCGTGGGATCGCTCAACCTGGACCCCCGGTCCCTGGACCTGAACACGGAACTCGGCTTCGTCGTCGAAAGCAACGAACTGGCGGACATGCTTGCGCGGCAGTTCGATGAGCTCATCCGGCCCGCGTACGCCTATCGCCTTGAGCTGGAGCCGTCGGACGGGGACCTTGTTTGGATAAGCGAAGAGAATGGCAGAAAGGTCCGCTTTACCCGGGACCCGGACGTAGGGTTCTGGCGAAGGTTCTCCACCTGGTTCCTGTCGTTCTTCGCGCCTGAGTCCCTGTTGTAAAGAGAACGGACGGGCGCCTGCAACGTTCCTCGCGTACCGTGGTAATGATTCTTCATAGAGAGAGGGACGAGGTCCGCTATGCTGAAGAACATCATGTTCATCCTTGCTCTGGTCCTGTCACTCACAGGCGGCCAGACCGCCTATGCTGCGCCATCGCCGCAGCCCGCCGCCGGCAAAGAAGAGGTCGTGCAGACGGCTCCTGTCAGGGTGGACGGTGCCGTCCTGTTCACGGTGCGGGGCCTGGCGGCATTTACCGCCCATGAGCGGGCCCGGAACATCGCGGGCCGTATCACGTCGATCGCCGGCGACCGCGCGGTGAAGCCCGAATCGATCGTTGCGGTAGAAACGGAACAGGCCACTGAACTGCGGGCTGGGACCCGGCTCATCATGTACGTGTTCGATGATGATGCCGAACGGGAAGGCGTCTCCCGCCAGATGCTCGCGCGGGCCTATGTGGGAAAGATCCAGGCCGCCGTGGAGGTCTACCGGCGGGACCGCGATACCCGGAGCATCGCTTGGGCGTCGGGGTCCGCACTCGGAGCGACACTGGTCTTTGTGGCGCTGGTTCAGCTCATCCGGTTCCTCTTCCGCAAGCTGCTCTCCCTTGCCGAGAAACGGTATGCACTGAAGGTCCGGCAGCTGCAGGAAAAGTCCCACGATATCGTCCGGACCGAAGGGATCTGGACCGTTTTCAAGGGGGGGCTGAGGGCCGCACGGATCGTCATCATCCTGATCCTTGCATTCTTCTATATAGATGTGGTGCTGCACCTCTTCCCCTGGACGCGGGCCTTCGCGGTGCCGATGCTGGACCTGATGCTCACGCCGCTCCGCAGCATCGGCCGGGCGGTCCTCGAGTATCTCCCGAATCTGGCATTCCTGATCATCCTCGTCCTGGTCGCGCGGTACGGCCTCAACCTCCTGAGGGCGTTCTTCCTGGGCGTCCATCACAACAGGATCACCTTTACGGGCTTTGAACCGGCCTGGGCGCTTCCAACCTACAAGCTTGCACGGCTTGCCGTCATAGCGTTCACCGTCGTGGTGGCATATCCCTACATCCCGGGCTCGGAATCCCCGGCCTTCAAGGGTGTGTCGCTCTTCCTCGGCGTCGTTTTCTCCCTCGGCTCCTCGTCGTCCATAGCGAACATCGTGGCCGGGTACATGGTCATCTTTCGCAGGGCCTTCAAAGTCGGGGACCGGGTAAAGATCGGCGCACAGACAGGTGATGTCGTCGAGATGCGGCTTCAGGCCACGCACCTCCGGACGATCAAGAACGAGGAGATCATTGTCCCCAATTCCCTCATCATCAATACCGAAGTGGTCAATTACAGTTCATTGGCGCGCAAGGGCGGTCTGATCCTCCATACCTCCGTAACCATCGGCTACGACACCCCTTGGAGGCAGGTCCACGCAATGCTGCTCCTGGCGGCAGAACGGACGCCGGGGTTGCTCAAGGAGCCGAAGCCTTTCGTGCTCCAGACGGCGCTGAACGATTTCTATGTCGGCTACGAACTGAACGTTTATACCGACCGCCCCCTGGAGATGGTGAAGATCTACTCGGACCTGCACCAGAACATCCAGGACGCCTTCAACGAGTTCGGCGTGCAGATCATGTCGCCGCACTACCTCGGTGACCCGTCGAAGGCCAAGATCGTCCCGAAGGAGCAGTGGTCCCCGGCGCCGGCCAAACCGGAACAGAAGACGTGAACCGGAACGCTTAGAGAATGACCATCCGTGTTGTCTGCGGGATGCGTGGGCGAAAAAGCCTGAGAATCAGAAAGCTTCTTATTTCGGAAAGGGCAACACCCTTTTCTTTGGGCAGCCCGGTGCAACGCTGGGCTAAGCATGCATGGTAGTTCGTGGTATGCTGCATTGCTGCCGCATCTTCCGGCAGCGCTTCCCCTTCGGCCGCGCTGCTGAGAGGCGTCTGTGGTTGTTCAATACGTTAGCCGGCATGCATACGCCCAGTCGTCGCAGCCGGGCAGCCCGGGATTTTGGAAAGGCAAGGTCGAAGACCGTGATTCTCACCCCCACCCCGCACGTCCGCGGAGCGACCCTATGAATTTTTTGGGCACCCGTCTTGGCCTAAGGAAGCGTCCCGACAGGGCGACGCGCATGTTCGAGGCCGCAGGCCGAGTTTGCGTGGACGAGCGGACGTGGCCTTAGACGGGTCAAAAAATTCATTCAAGACGCGAAGGGGATGTGCAAAAAAAGAGCCTTTCTTTTTTCGGGCAGCCCGGGGAGCTAAATCCATCTGCTGGGAGCTGAATCAGAAATGACATCCATGAGAAAAGCATCCCTTCTTGTCCTGGTCCTTGCCGCCGCGGTCAGCGGATGCGCGTCAACGGCATTGCCGCCGGTGGCGGTCCCCGTGCCTACGAGGCCGGTCAATTACCTTGCCGAGGTCAAGCCGATCCTCGACAAGCGCTGCACCGTATGCCATTCCTGCTACAATTCGCCCTGTCAGCTCAAGCTCGACTCCTTCGAGGGCGCGGACCGGGGCGCCACCAAGAAGGCCATCTACAACGCCTCACGCCTCAGTTCCATGGACCCCACCCGCCTCTTCACCGACGCGCAAACGACGAAGGAGTGGCGCAAAAAGGACTTTTTCAGCGTCACTGACAGCACGGTCTCGAACGGGCTGAACGACTCGATCATGATCCAGCTCTTGTCCCACAAGATGAAGAACCCGAAGAGCGAAGGGGAGTACCGGCCGGAAACGGAGGAACTGACCTGCGCCGAGGACCGGAAGGAACTGGGGAGGTATCTCAAGAAGCACCCGAACCGCGGCATGCCCTACGGCTTCCCGCCGCTCAAGCAGGACGAGTTCGAGATCATCGCCGGCTGGCTCGTCCAGGGAGCGAAGGGGCCCACTGCCGAGCAGCAGCGGGAGCTCACCGCGCCGAAGCACGTGGACGCCCGCGCCATCGGGCAATGGGAAGCGTTCCTGAACCGCGACGGCGCCAAGCACGCCATGACCGCACGATACCTCTACGAACACCTTTTCCTGGCCCATATCAAGTTCGGCACGCCGACAAATGAGTATTACGAGCTGGTCCGCTCGAAGACGCCGCCGGGAACGGCGATCGACCTGATCGCCACCGTACGCCCCTACGACGACCCCGGCATCGAACGGGTCTACTACCGCTTCCGGAAGATCCACTCCACCATCGTCCAGAAGACCCACATGGTGTTCGACTTTGACGACGCCCAGCTGCGGCGCTTCCAGGAGCTCTTCATCGAGCCGGAGTGGCTGCAGCCGCCGCATCCCGTGGGGTATGAGCCGAAGCTGAGCGCCAATCCCTTCGCGGCCTTCGAGCAGATCCCGCCGCGCTCGCGCTACCAGTTCCTGCTGGACAACGCCCATTACACCATCATGACCTTCATCCACGGGCCTGTCTGCAAGGGCCAGATCGCCCTCAATGTGATCGACGACCATTTCTGGGTCCTGTTCCTGGACCCGGACCACGACCTGAGCGTCCGGTATCCGGGGTTCCTGAAGCTGCACGTCGAGAAACTCCGCATGCCCATCGAGAAGGGCAGCGACATGCGCATCTTCTCGGCGCTCACCGATGAGCATCGGAAGGCGGAAGTGGAGTTTTACGAGGTGCGGCAGGACTATTACATGACCCATAACTACTCGGGCCTGGACTATAAGGCCATCTGGAAGGGGAATCGCGCCGAAGATGCACCACTCCTGACCATCTACCGCCATTTTGACAGCGCCTCAGTGCACAAAGGGGCGCTTGGAAATGTGCCGAAGACGCTCTGGGTGATGGACTATCCGCTGCTCGAGCGCATCTATTACGCCCTCGTCGCGGGGTTCGACGTATACGGCACCGCCGGCCACCAGCTTGCCGTCCGGCTCTATATGGACGGGCTGCGCATTGAAGGGGAGAGCTACTACCTGGATTTTCTGCCGCAGTCGATGCGGCGGGAGGTCATGCAGTCCTGGTACAAGGGCGTCGATCTCAAGGATATCAACTACTACCCGTCCTTGATGCCTGCAGGGACCGCTTTTACGACCGATGACCCGAAGCGGGAATTCGTCGAACGGATCGTGAACAAACACCTCCTTCCCGCGACGGCCATCAAATTTGATCCGGTGAACTACCTGCGGGCGGGGGAATCCTATCCGGACCTTCCAAAGGTCTATGCGAAACCCGCCGACTATGTGCAGGCCTTTCGCTCCATTGCCGGACCCGGGACTGCTTTCTTCAGGCTGATCAATGATTCCAATGCCAATCTGGCCTATGTGCGTGTTCGCCGCAGCTCGGGCAAGGACGAGGCGTTCACCATCGTGGTCAATCGCTGGCATGATAACGTGAACTTTCTGATCGGCGAGGATGCCAGGCTCGATCCCTCAAAGGACGGCGCCGATTTCATCCAGGGAATGATCGGCTCCTACCCGAACTTCTTTGTCGATGTCCGGGAAGAGGACCTACCGGACTTCATCGACCTCCTCGCCCGTTTCGACAAGAGCGAAAAGGACCTGGCGCGGCTGGCCAAATACGGCATCAACCAGGCTGATGAGCGGTTCTGGGACGTCTATGACTGGTTCCAGAAGCGCTTCCAGGAGGACGAGCCGGTGCACGGAGGCCTGCTGGACCTGATCCGGTACTACCACGTCGCACGATAGGAGAGAGCAGAATGATGGCGTTCTTCGCTGCGGCATGCCTTGCCCTGTCAGCAGCGGTGTCCGCGTTCGCAGCTGAACCGGCGACATCCCCGACGGGCACCACGCCGCCGGAGGAGGCCTCGGCGATCGAGGACCGGCTCAGGAGCGAGCGGGCGACGCGGGAGAACAGCTTCGTGCTGACGCCGCACCGGCCGAACTATATCCTTCCGGTCACGTACAACGCGAGCGTGAACAGGGCGCCGTACGGGGCCGAGGGGGACCAGCTGCAGTCGGTGGAGGTCAAGTTCCAGATCAGTTTCAAGGCCGACATCGCCAGCGGTCTTTTCGGAAAGAACGGCGACCTCTACATTGCCTACACCCAGCTGTCGATGTGGCAGGCGTACAATTCGGACTACTCCTCGCCCTTTCGCGAGACGAACTACGAACCAGAGGCCTTCCTGTCCTTCGATACCGACGTCCGCGCGCTCGGGCTCCGCAACCGTCTCCTCCTCCTCGGCATCGCTCACCAGTCCAACGGCCAGACCGAACCGCTGTCGCGCAGCTGGAACCGCGTCTACGCCGAGTTCGTGCTCGACCGCGGCCGGTTCGCGCTCGCGATCAAGCCGTGGTACCGCTTCCGCGAGTCCGCCGCCGAGGACGACAACCCGGACATCGGCAGATATATGGGCCCCGGCGAGATCCGGATGTTCTATGAATGGAAGAAGTATGTCCTGGGGCTGACGGTGCGGAACAATTTCCGCATCGACGACCAGAAGGGCGCCGAGCAGCTCGAGTTCAGCTTTCCGCTCACCCGCAGGATCAAGGGGTATTTCCAGTATTTCTACGGCTACGGCGAGACGCTCATCGACTACATTGCCCGCACGAACCGCGTCGGCATCGGAATCCTGCTGACCGACTGGTTGTGAGCGGGGCAGCGAACAGACCGCCGGCCGCACCGGCAGCAGCGCGAAGGAGAAAACAGATGACCGCACGAAGAAACGAGTCCCGCCGCAGGCGCTCTGCCGCGTTCGTCCTCTTCCTGCTGGCTGTCTGCGGCGGATCGGTGTGGCCGG
>JAAXXJ010000371.1 GCA_013334545.1 Nitrospirota bacterium
TGACCGGTCACATAGACGTTGTTGCTCACGGCATCCACCTTGATGTCAGTGATATAGTCGAGTCTGTCGCCCCCGAGGTAGGTGGCTTGTATCAAGGGGTCGATGACAAGGGATCTGCTCCGGTCATAAGCGCCCAGTTTGAAGCCATAACCATCCTTCAGCAACCGGTATGCAACCTTAACGGGATGGTTCTTGCCGGCGACAACCTGGTAAGCCATCGGTTTGGAAAGATGGACAGGCCCGTAGGCCGTGCTCAGTTCCAATCGTCCATCGCCAAGATTCTGGATCTTCTCGACGCCATTCACTGCGATGCGGATAGCTCTCGCATCAGCGCCTGGCTGTAGGGAGAACAACTTCTCGACAGTTGAACCGTATGCCTTGAGCTTCAGCTCAATGCCGTCGTAGACCTGACCGAGAGAGACGACCTGATACGTCGGCAGGCTGGTGCGCCAATTGCTTCGATCCTGACCGATGAAGTAGCTTACTTTCGTAACAGCCGGTTCCTCTGCATGTACTGTAATTTTCTTTGCTGCCATAAGACGTTCGCGGATCAGTACCGGCTTATCTTGCCTGTCCTCTGGGGCCGGTAAGATGAGCTGCAGCTCACCATTCTTCATTACCTGGAATGATCCACCGAAGGTTGGTGCGTAGTACTTAATTTGAGCATCGGCCTGGCCCTGGTTCTCTATAAAAGGTATTCTGAGGGCTGAAAGTTTTTTTTTGCTTTCTTTGCTTTCTATGAGATTGCCTTGACTTCTCTCTCGTTTGCTGTTCGCCCAGCCAGAAATAGGGATAAGGAGCAAGAAACACACTGTTACTACGAGCATCCCCGCTGCTTGTTCTCTGAGGTATCTCATATGACCCTCCCTTCAGATCCGATGAAAAGCAGACCGCTTATTTATTGATCCTGTAATGTTATCCAATTAATGATACCTAGCGAATCTTCCGTCCCGGGTGCAATGGTAGAGTCTTTCCCTGCAGAAACTCGTTTGTGCATCACTCTCGTACAATGTTGAATTGGTTGCTTTCCTCTCTCATGGGAGAAAATAAAAAGGCCGAGCGTACCAAAGGTTTATCCTTCGGCAGCTCGGCCGTCTCGCTCTTCATAAGACCCGCCGCTTTCCGTCCCTTCCTCACGGAGGGGTTGGCTTTATCGTAGATTAATATTATTTATTATATTTAATTCTAGTTAATCATTCATTTGAATGCTTGTCAATTTCGATGATTTGTAACTATTCACTTTGTTGCATTCGTCGCTATGCGTGAATAGGGTGTAAAACCTACCGGAAAATAGATACCGGTTGCGACTGAAACAGGGCGGTGTTTCTATGGAGAGTCAGAGTCATAGTAGACCCAATGGACGGCTCTTTGTCGACTGTCGGATGTTCTCGGTGCTTCCCATATGATGACTCGTTGACCACGCGATCATCGGCGTGGACATCCGGTTCGAGGACCTGGTGCGGGCGGATTAGGATCAGCGGCGGCCAGCAATCCAAAAAAAGGCCGTACGTCCCTGGGGGCGTACGGCCTTTCTGTTTACAAGAAGCCCTTGGAGGCCCGTAGCACAGCCTCTGGTCACGGGTGCCGTGCGACGGTCCAGTCATCGATGAGGAAGAACTTTCCTCCTTTGATGATGGTGGGATACACGGTCTGCGACCCCTGGTGGTCATCCTTCGCAAAGCTGATCTTGTTTCCCGCCTGGATATCGAGGCCCTTGATGCTCTCCACGGTGTCGATGAATCCCTCGCGCGTCAGGTTCTTCCCCGCCCGCTTCAGGGCCTCAACGAAGACCTTCGTGGCGAGATACCCTTCGAGGCTCACGAAGTTGGGCTTCATCAACGGGAAATACCGGTTCATGGCATAGAGGTACTCCGTCACCGCCGGATAGTTCGTGCCCTCCGTATTGAACGGCGGAACGACCTGGGTCACCACCACGCCGAACCCGTACTTGTCGAGCAGCATCGCCATGCGGTCGGGACCGACGAAGGAGACATTCATGAACACCGGGTCCGGGTCCTTGCGTTTTTCGAGGAGCGTCTTGCGTTTCCATAAGGTGATGAACTTGGCGCAGGCGCTGTAGGTGCCTGCCATGACCACGGCATCGGGCTTCGCCGACATGATCCTGTCCAGGGCTTCATTCACGTTCTCGAAATTGCGCGTGTACGTGCCGGTGGCCACGGGGGCAAGGCTCCTCCGGTTGAGCGCCAGGGTGGCCCCGTCAAGCACGGCCTTCCCATACCCGTCGTCCTGGTAGAAGACCGCGACCTTCCGGTACCCCAGGACGTCCACCATGCCCTTGATGAAGACCTCGGTCTCCTGGTTGTAGCTCGCGCGGTAGTGCAGGAGGTATCGGTCCACCGGCTTCCGGAGCGATTCCGCCCCGGTGAAGGGGGCGAACAGGAAGACCTTCTCCTCGGCAAGCAACTTCCGGATCGCCAGGGCCGTGGGTGTTCCCACATTCCCGAGGAGACCGAAAACACCGTCTTCTTTGACCAGCTTCGTGGCGTTCGTAACGGCGTTCGTCGGTTCATACCCGTCGTCATAGGCGATAAGCTTGATCTTGCGGCCATGAACCCCGCCTGCCTCGTTCACGGAATTAAGGTACGCTTCGACGCCCATCTTGAAGCTCGTGCCGAGGAACGATGCCGCTCCGTTCAGCGCCGTGGACATGCCTATTGTGACCTGGGTGCCCGTGACGCCCGGTTCAGCGAACGCCGGAAGCGAGACCACGGAGAGGATCAGCGCGAGGACCGCCGGCAACAACGTGACAAGTTTACTGTGCATACAAAGCTCCTTCTGTTCCAATGAGGTGTGAACGAACCAGACCGGGGGGATGCGATGACGACGGAACGAAAAAATTATAGTGCGTATCCCGCGCGTCGTGCAAGCGCTCATCACCTTCACGCAGGAAGAAGAAATTAAAGGGGGTGCGATGTTCCGGATCCCTATTCAAGGCTCTGCTGCATCTGCTCCCTG
>JAAXXJ010000081.1 GCA_013334545.1 Nitrospirota bacterium
GGCGGCGGCTGCGCCTGCGGGTAGAGCGAAGGGTTTTCACCGCAGAGGACGCAGAGGAAAAGCGTTACCACGAATGTAACGAATAAAATACGAATGACACGATGGAAAAGCGGAACCTGTTGTTATTAAAGAAGACCACATGTGAAATTCGTCCATTCGTGACATTCGTGTTCCGTTTCCTCTCGTTTGTTCATTTGCCTTCACATTCCGGGCGTTCCATCCTTTGTGAGGTGACCTCATGTATTTTCCCCAGTATCGTCCCCGCAGGCTGCGGGCCAACGAGACCATCCGGCGCATGGTGCGTGAGACCGCACTCTTGCCCGACAACTTCATCTATCCCCTGTTCGTGACCCACGGCAAGGGCATGAAGAAAGAGATCGGCTCAATGCCGGGCAACTACCAGCAGTCCATCGACAATCTCGTGAAGGACTGCGAAGAGGTGCACGGACTTGGCATCCCTGCCGTGATCCTGTTCGGCATCCCGGAGAAGAAGGACGAACTGGGGACCGAGGCGTACTCGGACGAAGGGATCGTCCAGCACGCGATCAAGGCGATCAAGAACAGGTTGCCCGAACTTATGGTGATCACCGACGTCTGCATGTGCGAGTACACCAGCCACGGACATTGCGGTGTCATCAGGAACGGTGTCGTGCAGAACGACGCGACGCTGGAGCTGCTCGCGAAGGAAGCGCTCTCCCATGCGAAGGCCGGCGCGGACATGGTCGCTCCGTCGGACATGATGGACGGCCGCGTTGCGGCCATCCGCGACATTCTGGACAATGAGGGGTACGAGAACATCCCCATCATGTCCTATGCAGCGAAATACGCGTCCGGTTTCTACGGACCGTTCCGCGAGGCAGCGGAATCAACACCCCAGTTCGGAGACCGGCGTTCCTATCAGATGGACCCTCCGAACAGCCGCGAGGCGCTGCGCGAGGTGGAGCTCGACATCGAGGAAGGCGCTGACATCGTCATGGTAAAACCCGCCCTGTCGTATCTGGACATCATTTCTCAGATCAAGCAGGAGTTCACTATGCCGGTGGCGGCATACAACGTGAGCGGCGAATTCTCCATGGTCAAGGCCGCGGCCAAGCTCGGCTGGATCGACGGCGACCGGGTCATGATGGAGGTCCTTACGTCCATCAAACGCGCCGGCGCGGACATGATCCTGACCTATCATGCCAAGGAAGCGGCGGCGCTCCTGAATCGGTAATCACTGACTGCGCAATCTTTCATCCTTCCTTGTTTTTTCAGCATTATTCTGCAAAATAATTTCTAATAAGAAAATATAGTGCGCTCTACGAATTTCTTCCAATTGATTTCCACCGAAAATCGGCTATCCTTGCCACAAACAACGATCGGATCAGTCAATCCTGCATATGCAGATGACCGTTCTATGGTCGTGTTCCTCGTGGCTGTTTCACTGAAGGCCGCACGGCTCTCAGACTCTCATAGATAAGGAGGTAGTGAAGCATGTTCAGATGTCACGGCGGACAGTCTGTCGGAAAGGGAACCTACTGGGATCTGTCCAACGGCGAGAGGATCGATGCTCACCGGACCATGGCGCTGCCGGGCGGCGAAGATAGACATTATATGAAGCTCCCGGTCGCTGGCGTGTTCCTCGCGGGGCCGCTCGCAGGCCTGCTGTTCACCTGCGTCATCCTGTTCCTGCTCGTCACCCTGTTGTTCCTACCCCGCACCATGCACGCTTCCGAGGCCGTCATCTCGGAAGAGGCCAAGACCTGCCTGGGCTGCCATGCGACGCCCGGCATGTCAACGACCTTCCGGTACAAGAGCACGCTCTCGGTACACGTAAATGAGAGCCACTTCCAGAACACCGTCCATGGTTTCCTTGCCTGTACGGGCTGCCACAGCGATGTTTCCCTGGACACGCACCCCGCCTCGCAGTACGCGAGCAAACGGGAATTCGCGCTCCATGTTGCTGAAGCGTGAGAGTCATGCCATGCCGATGAACAGCTGACGGCCAACCCGATCCATCAGAAGGCCATCACGAAAGCGAACGCACCGCCCTGTTCAGATTGCCATGGTTCCCATTCCATCAGAAAAGTCCCCACTCAGAAAGAAAAGCTCACTACCACTCAGTACTGCCTCACCTGCCACAAACAGCAACTCAGCCTCTCCATCAATGGAGAAATGCTCTCACTCGCCATCAACGAAGCGAGCCTCCGTCACTCGGTCCACAAAGGACACGGTTGTACCGCCTGTCACATCCATTTTTCGAAACAGGACCATCCGAACCGCCAGTTCATCAGTATTCGTGAAGTAACGATCGCCGGCGCGGAAGCCTGCAGATGATGCCATCTGGACAAGGCGGCCCAGCACCGCGGGAGCATCCATTTCGACCTGCTCACCAAGGGCAACCGCAATGCCCCTGTATGTTCCGATTGCCATGGCAGCCATGCCGTGGGCCCCAAGGCCCTGGCGCAGACCACGCAAGGGGTGCCGTGCAAGAAGTGCCACAGCGAGATCTTTGTGGCATACCAGGGCAGCGTGCATGGCAAGGCAAGGATAAAGGAAGGCGCCGGTGCTCCGATCTGCTCCTCCTGTCATTTTGCCCATGACGTGAAGGCCGCACAAGCGTCCCGATCGCTGAAAGGTGTCTGCCTTGGATGTCACTCAAAGGTCCTTGCAGCGCAGAAGGAGTGGCTCCCTAATGCCGACGCGCATTTTGACTCGGTGTCCTGCACCGTGTGCCATGTATCCGGTGAGTACAAACGCAGCATCTACCTGCGTCTCACCGATGGCACTTCGGGAGATATGATATCCGATTCTGCCATGCGGGGGGCCATGGAACGTCCACTTCCCGGAATACCCGTCTTGATCCCGAGCAGCTCTGGAAGAGCTACTGGGAACTGAACGCCCGAGAACAGAAGGTGAAGATGTCCGGCACCGTGGGCCTCAACGACAGCCATGACGCACATTATCTGGTCCCGAAGGGCAGCGCGGTACGCCAGTGCGAATGGTGCCATACGGCCAATGCCGAGTTCTTCTCATCCATCTCGCTGGCGGTCAAGGGTGTCGACGGCAGGGAAACGTTCTACAACGTGGACTCGGCAGCGCTCGGATCGATGTTCGTCATGCTGCCCTTGAACCAGTTCTATGCCATCGGCAGCATGCGGCAGCAGGTCTTCGATGTCGTGGGAGCACTCATGATCATGGGAGGCCTTGCCGTGCCGGTGCTCCACGGGGGCATCAGGATTCTGACCGCCCGAGCCCGTAGAGCGAGACAGCAGGCCGGTCCGGGAAAGGGGGCAAGGCCATGAACCAGATATATCTTCACGCGCTGCCGGTACGGATCTGGCACTGGATCAACGCCGGCAGTTTCCTAGCCCTGATCGCGACCGGGATACAGATCCGGTACCGGGATGCCATTCATCTGACGCCGTTCAAGACGGCCGTCGACGTGCATAACTTCTTCGGCTTCGCGCTGATCCTGAACTTCTGCCTGTGGGCGGTGTACTACCTGCTCTCGGGGAAGCTCAAGGTCTACCTACCGGATCCCAACCTTAAAAACTTCATCCATGGCAGCATCCGCCAGGCGCGATACTATGCCTACGGGATATTCGTCGGGGAGCAGAACCCCCACCATGCAACACCGGACAGCAAGTTCAATCCCATGCAGCAGGTCGCATACTTCAACATCATGCTCCTGTTCATGCCGATGCAGATCGCTACGGGATTGATGTTGTGGGACATCAAGCTGTTCAGCGGCGGCATAGCCTTTGCCGGCGGTCTCAAGGTGGTGGACATGGTCCATTTGTTCCTGTCCATCTTCTTCACGGCCTTCCTGTTCGTGCACATCTACCTGGCGACCCTCGGCCATACACCCTGGACGCACATCAAGGCGATGTTCACGGGCTATGAGGATGAGCCGGAAAGAGCTCATTAACGGTGTTTCCCTTCGTGAGGGGAGGAGCGGGCCACCGCTCCTCCCCTTTTTTGCATCAGCGGTCTGATAATTTTCCTGCTTCCCCCGATACGTCTTTTTCTCCTGCCAAGACAAGCCGCTTGCCACAAGTATGATTCCTATGCTAATCTATCATCAATACACCGTCTTACTGGAAGGAGCGTGGGAACTATGGCGGAAAACAATATCATGCAGGAGATCGAAGAGCTGCGGAAGCAGCTGCAGTCGCTTTCAGCGGCCCGAGTGCCGGCTGCACCGCAGGAGCAACCGCTGCAGGAGCCGGCCGCCGAGGCTGGGGGCGAGGCCGGGGCCTGGCTCCGGGACATCATCAAACAGGCCGAGGAACTGATCGGCGGTCTGGACCTGCACTTCAAGGATGTCCCGGCGAAGACGGCGCTCGTGATCTTTGCGCTCGGCGTGCTGACCGGCAGACTCCTGAGCAGGAGGGGGTAAGGTCATGGATGAGCTCGTGGTGAAACTGCGCCTTCTGGCCAAGGCGGAACTGATCCTGCTGCGCCTCCACCTCCGCCGAACGGTCAAACAGGCGGCGTTCTATATCGTTGCCGCGCTCCTGGCAGTGCTGGCCGTGGGGATGCTGAACGTCGCGCTGTATCTGTACCTTTTGCCGATGCTCGATAGCGCGCGTGCGGCGCTCGTCGTGGCCTTGGTGGATATCGCGCTGGCAGCCGTCGTGATCCTCGCCGCCGGCCGGCTTCACCTCGGTCCCGAGGCGGACGCAGCGAATGCGCTTCGCGAACTCACGATGAGCGAGCTGGTGTCGGATATCGAGCGCGTGAAAACCCAGATCGCTGATCTGAGCGACGACGTCAAGAAGATCCGGTCTGCAGTCACCGGGTTCATGAACCTCGGCAGCGTCGGCCTTCCCTCGGTGCTTCAATGGCTCCCGGTGCTCCTCGGGTTGTTCCGGCGGAATAAACATGATGGATAACAGCATATCCCATCGTGTCGCTGACCTCGTTCCCGGACGCAAGATCATGATCGTAACCTTGATGCAGGGAAAGCCGATCGTGCCTTCCTTCTGCCTGATCGCGGCGCTCCTTCTGGGAACGTCAGGGGCCCGGGCTGCGGAGCAGCTGCCGGAGGCCGCGGCCACGGAAGAACGAATGACCGTTGAAGATGTGATCCCGCTGACCATGGGAAACCTGCGCGGTCATAAGATGCTCTACAACGAGGGCTGGCTCATCGTGACCTCGAGCCGGAAGGCGCTGGATTTCGCAAAGGAGCATTCCCTCACCCGTTCGCGTGATGCCTTGGCAGAAGCTGCTGCCAGCGCTGCAGGACGCGGCAAGGACTATACGACCAACATCGCGTCGGACGTGAAGGGGGCCGTGGAAGGCGGCAAGCGCGTCGTGTCCACCGGAACTGAACTGACGGGAGACATCCTCAAGGCGACGCACCGCGCGGGCAAGGCGGAGCTCACTTACGCGTCCGAGACCTTCCATAAGGCAGGGGAATCGTTCATCCAGGGCAACCTGTCGCTGGGGAAAAGGACCGCCGAGGACCGGAAGGAGCTGGCTGCGCTGCCGGGGAACTACTTTTCGAACCTGAAGGACGACTTCAGCAACATCTGGGAACTCACGAGCACGGCGAACGAGAAGTTCGCGGGGAAGATCGAGATTGGCTGGGACAAGGCCTTCGAGAAGGCTGCTGCCGAGTTCAAGAAGGAGTACGAGCGGTCGGGAGAGTCGCAGAACACACTCACCGCGCTCGGCCCGATCCTATCCGGCTACCTCAAGTCCCTCTACCACGGCATCGTAGCTCCATCGTCCAAGACCATCGTCAAGACCGGGGCATCGGCGGTGACATACTCGGGAGCCTACGGCATATTCCTTCCCGTGGCGAGCGCGTCCATCGTGGCAGGCAGGACCGTCCAGTCCGTCGGGCTGACGTTCTACTATACCGGCAAGACTGCGATCAAGATCGTTTCCCCTACGGTCGAGAGCGGGCTCCTGGCCTGCATGTCGGTCCTGTCGCTGTCCGCCGTGCCGGTCACCTACGCCGCCGGCGGGACCCTCGGTGCGGTGAACCAGGTCGCATTCACCGCCACAGGGCCAGTAGTGGGGACCGCGCAAGGGGCTGCGACCACATCTATCGACACAGCAACCTATGTAGGCCTGGTGACCTATGACGGGGTGAAGGGCGTGACCAAGGTGGTGATCAATCAGGCGTCGAGCGGCGTCGTGCTGGGCTATAATGCCCTGACCGCCATCCCCACCCATCTGCTGTTGGGCGTCGAGGATGCAGCGGTCTTTCTTGCCTGGGACGGTCCGCGGCTTGTCATCGCGGCCGCAAACGGAAAGCTCAAGACCGGCGCGGACGCAGGTCCCTCGGGGCCGACCCTCGGGGATCTGCCGGTCGGAACTGCAGTGGACCTGAAAAGGCTCGAACAGGCCCAAGGGATCAAGACCGAGGTCATTTCCACGGACCCGGCGGTGATCCGCAGTGTTCTGGAGCGGTTGCCCGAGGACCTTCGAACCGAGGGAGGGGATCGTGCGAGAAAGTAGAAGGCCGGCCGGTGAGGTTACGCTCCTGTTGTTTGCGACGCTCATAGCGGGCGGGTGTGCAACGACCAAGGCCGGGGACGATCCGCTCAAGTATACGAAGAAGCTCGTCGCCGAGGGTCATTCGACGCTGTACAACAACGGAGCCTTCGAGGTCCCGAACACGGGCGTCAAGCTCATACCGCCGGCGCCGGATACCCTGACGCTGGTGTCCGAGCTCGCGGGTGTCCGCGCCCAGCAATCCTTCGAGTTATCGATCAAGCGGGCGGCGGATTCGGTCACGATCATTGCCGAGGGTACCAAGCGCACCTATGAACTTGCAAAGGATGTGCGGACGCTCGGTGGCGAGGCAGCTGATGCCATCGACCGCTCCATAAGCGAGAACGGAACGGTTCTCGTGTACAAGTCCACGGACCTTGGCAAGACCATCGTCGGCAGGTCCTGGGATTCCGCTGCACAACTATGGCGAAGCGGGGCTGGACGGAAGATCGTTCGGAGCGCGCGAGAGGGAGGCGAACAGATCGTCGAAGGCGGTGTCGCATCCGGGGACCGGATCATCGAAGGAGGTAAAGGCTCCGGGGACAAAATCATCGCAGGAGGAATCGAGTCCGGGAACCAGATCATCGCAGGTGGGATCGAGTCAGGGAACAGGATCATGGCAGGGAGCGCTGAGGCCGGCGACAAGATCGCCGCCGAGGGCGGCGTGGCCGGGAAGAAGATCGTGACCGGCTCTCTCGACACGGCAAAGGACCTGTCCACGTCCAGCATCGACCGTTCCGGCCGGACCTTCCGCTATGCCGGGACAAGCTTCGTGAAGGGGTATGCGGCAGTCCCGTCGAACCTCAAGCAGCGGGCTGCCGCAACAGGAACTAATATCAAGATGCTGAGCCCCATCGGCATCGTGCGCGGTGAGAACGAATGGAGAGAAGAATGGTCTCAGCGGACCATTGATCTTTTCGGCGAGACAATAGGCGACTACGGAAAGACCGCCACATCATCATTCCGTAAGGTGGGTGAGGAACTTGGCGAGAACTATAAGACCCAGGGCGTCAGCCTGTCGGTGCTCAAGTCCCTCCGCTGGGTCCTGCAGGGCATCTTATGGGATGCTACAATCAAGCCGCTCGCCAAGACCACGGGTGCTGCGTTGGGATATTTGAGCGTCAACCTGCTGGCGTTCCCGACGATGGTCGTGGTGCGCGAAGGTGTCGCCACCGCAGAGCTAGCGGTCCAGGTGACCGTGGATACTGCGAAGACCGGATACGATATCATTGCACCCACGGCCATCGCCGCCGTTGCCGGCGTTCTCGGCGTCGCCGACCTTGCCGTGTCCCAGCCCGTGGCTGCGACGATGGCGGTCGTTGGACCGGTTGTCGGCTACACAGGGAAAGGGCTCTCCGCCGTGGCAGGCGTGACGGTCAAAAGCGGCGGATTCGTCGCGGGGCAGGCGGTCAAGGGTGTTGGATACGTTTCCGGCGAGGTGGTCAAAGGAGGCGGCTTCGTTGCCGGCGAAGCGGTCAAGGGCGGCGGCATCGTTTCCGGTGAGGCGGTCAAGGGCGGCGGCGTCGTAGTCGGCGAGACGGTCAAGGGCGGTGGCTATCTTGTCGGGCAGACGGTCCAGTACATCGGCGTCCCCCTGGCAAGCGCCGGGATCGCCGTGGGAGGTGGGACGATCGGAACCGCTGTGGGTGTGACGGGGGCGATGACAGGCGGCGCGGTGGTCGTGACCGGCAAGGTCGGCTCCACTTCGACGAATGTCTTCGGGAATGTCATCGCCGGAACAACGCTTGCGGCCGGGACCGCGATCTCGGCCGGGAGCGGGGCCGCGTACGGCGTCTATCAACTCTCGAAAGCGGTCGTCGTTCCGGTCGGCTACGAGCTCGGGAGCGGCATTGTTCTCAGCTACGAAACGCTCTCCCAGGTCAGCGCCCATGCCATTCTCGCCGTTTCTGATTGTGCATACATGGTCCTGTCGCTCGAAGGCCCCCGGTGGGTGCTTTACGCGGTGAAGGGGAACCTCGGCAAGGGCGACGATCTTCCGCCCGGCGCGATCCTTGACCTCAAGAAGATGCAGGAACAGGGTGAGGAGATCGTGAACCTTCCCGTGTCGGACGAGGAGATGAAGAAGGTCGTCGAGTCCGTCTATGGCAGCCTGCCCGAAACCCGGGAAGCCAGGGAAGAACAAAAGTGACGTCCCGTTCGTTCCGGCAATGAGACCTTCCATGAAGCAGATCGATAGCAAGCTCCTTGACGCATTGACGGCACAAGCCGCCGCTTCCCCGCGAAAACGGGCTCACTACAATCTCCACCCGGTCCTCGAAGATCCGGTCCAGCGGCTCTGTGTGGCAATCGAGCCGGGCACGTACATCAGGCCCCACCGGCATGCCGAACCGGCGACGTGGGAGGTCTTTATCCTCCTCCGTGGTTCAGCGGTGTTCCTGGTCTTCGATGGCGCCGGCAAGGTGCAGGAGCGTGTCGCTCTCAAGGCGGGAGGGCCGGTCCAGGCCGTGGAGATACCGGTCGACACGTGGCATTCCATAGCTTCGCTCGAGTCGGGCACGATCTTCCTCGAAGTGAAACGAGGGCCTTATTCTGCGCCAAAGGGCGGGAATTCCGCTGCTTGGGCCCCGGCCGAGGACGAGAAGGAGACCGGCTTATTTGAGGCTTGGTACCGCAACGCACGACCTGGGGATGAGCCACCGGAGATCCGCTAGCGTGCACGAAACGCCTGCCCCTTCCCTTCGATCATTTCAGAAAAACCTCCCGACAGCATCACTTTACCCTTGACAAGTCCATGGGTTACATGGTATTTTTACGCTTCTTAAAACGGGTTCGGTTTATTTTTCAAGGAGGTACAAGCATGTACGCGGTCATTCAAACGGGGGGAAAGCAGTACAAGGTTGCTCCCGGTGATGTGGTGAAGGTAGAGAAGCTCGAGGCCAAGAAGGGCGACACCGTCGAGATCAAGGACGTGTTCATGATCGCTGATGGCGACAAGGTGAGCGTAGGCAAGCCTACCCTGGCATCCGCGATGGTCACCGCCGAGGTCATGGGCGACGTCAAGGGTGAGAAGATCCTGATCTTCAAGCACCGTCGGCGCAAGGGCTACCGGAAGACCAACGGCCACCGCCAGAACTATACCACGCTCAAGGTTAAGGACATCAAAGCGTAACGTTGTACGCTATGTGGAGGATTAAGCAATGGCTCATAAAAAAGGCGTTGGCAGTTCAAGGAACGGCAGGGATAGCAATCCGCAGTATCTGGGTGTAAAGCGGTATGGCGGTGAAAAAGTGCTCGCCGGCACGATCATCGTTCGTCAGCGCGGGACCAAGATCCACCCGGGCGTGAATGTCGGCAAGGGGAGCGACGATACGCTTTTCGCCAAGATCAGCGGCGTGATCAAGTTCGAGCGCAAGGATAAGACCCGCAAACAGGTGAGCGTGTACGCGGAAGCGTAACCGTTCGTTCAACGAGTCCTCTCGGAAGGCGGCATCCATTCGATGCCGCCTTTTTTATTCCCTTGACGCTTGCATTTTCATCAGTATATCTGTATATTTCATTGAAAACATTGTTTAAATTCAGGAGCGAGCACCGTCTGCGAACCTTCGCGCGGGCTGGCGAGCGATTAGGAAAATAACTACCCTGAGAATCCGAAGCTCCATGCTGTAATCTTCAGGGAGCTTAAATCCCTCTTCGCGGCAGCGGCTTCATAAGAGGAAAGAGGGGTATTCGAGCACCCATGTCCAATTTCATCGACCGGGTAAAGATCTATGTCAAGAGCGGCCATGGCGGGCCTGGCTGTGTCGCGTTCCGGCGCGAGGCCTATGTGCCCAAGGGCGGGCCGAGCGGCGGCGACGGCGGCAAGGGCGGCGATGTGGTCATCGTGGCCGACAAGCAGCTGAGCACGTTGATCGATCTCAAGTACCAGCAGAACTACTGGGCCGAGAACGGCGAACAGGGGCGCGGCAAACAGCAGACCGGCGCGGACGGCAAGAACAGCATCATCCGCGTACCCGTGGGCACGCTGGTCTGCGACATGGAAACACGCGAACCCATCATCGACATGGACGAAGACGGCAAGTGGTACATCCTCGCCAAGGGAGGACGCGGCGGCAAAGGGAATGCGTTCTTCAAGTCTGCCACAAACCAGGCGCCGCGTCATGCGCAGCCGGGCGAACCCGGCGAGGAATTCACCCTGTTCCTGGAGCTCAAGCTCCTGGCGGACGTCGGTCTCGTGGGGTTCCCGAACGCTGGAAAGTCAACGCTCATCTCGCGCATCTCGGCGGCGAAGCCCAAGATCGCCGACTATCCCTTTACGACGCTTACGCCGGTGCTCGGGGTGGTCAAGCCTGAGAACCGGAAGGGCTTCGTGGTCGCCGACATACCAGGGCTCATCGAGAACGCCCACAGGGGCGCCGGACTGGGTTTCGAGTTCCTTGGCCATGTGGAGAGGACGTCCATCCTGCTGCATTTGGTAGATGTTTCCGGTCTGGTGCCGGGGGATCCGGTGGAGAACTTCAAGAAGATCAACAATGAGCTGGAGCTGTACAGCCTCGATCTCATAAAGAAATATATGGCCGTGGCCGCCACCAAGGTAGACGCTGCGGTGCCGGAGCAGCTCGCGAAACTACGCGACCATTGCCGCACAGAAGGATACGAGTTCTTCCCGATCTCCTCGGTCACCGGAGAGGGGCTCGACCATCTCTTGAGGTTCCTCGCTGACAAGGTGGAAGAGGGGAGGATGCTCAGGGAATCGGAGGGCAAGGGAAGGGAGGCAGTGATCGAGGGCGGGTGACAGACGACCGGGGGTCTGTACACACTGTGATGCA
>JAAXXJ010000082.1 GCA_013334545.1 Nitrospirota bacterium
CCGGACAGGAGGAGGAAGAAGTGCTCCTTCGGCATCCTCTCCCAGAACGTCCCCAGATACCCCGACAGGTAATTGCCGAAGAAGCTCGACAGGAACCAGACGCCCATCATCAGGGAAACGATCCGTGCCGGCGCAATCTTGGTCACCAGCGAGAGGCCGACGGGCGAAAGATAGATCTCGCCCAGCGTGAGCACGAACGTGCAGGCAACAAGCCACCCGATACTTGCCCGGGGACTGACCGCCAGCTCCCGGGCCGGAGGGATCAGGATCAGGAAGGCCGCGGCCAGCAGGAGGCAGCCGATCCCCATCTTGGCGATGCTCGACGGTTCCCTGCCGATGCGGCCTTGACGGCGCCAGAACAGGTTTACGAGCGGAACGAGCAGGAAGATCATGAGCGGGTTGAACGACTGGAACCACGATGCGGGCATCTCCCAGCCCAGGATCATCCGGTCCGTATTGGCGTCCGCCCAGAGCGCCATGGTGTTCCCCTGCTGCTCGTAGACGCTCCAGAACACGATGGAGAGCGCCATCATCGCGAAGATAGCAGCGATCTTGAGCCAGTCGTCAGGCGACAGCGGCTCCGGTGACCGCTGCTCCCTTCCCCCTGCCTGCATGATGGGGTCGGGAGCGAGGTGCTTTTGGCCCCGGAGATACACGAGAAGTCCGATCACCATACCAACGCCCGCCGCGGCAAATCCCCAGTGGAACCCGATCTTCTCGCCCAGGGTCCCGCAGATGAGCGGGGAAAAGAAGGCGCCGAGGTTGATCCCCATGTAGAACAGGCTAAAGGCCCGGTCACGGCGTCGGTCGCCGGGCGGGTACAGGGCGCCAACCTGCGTCGAGATGTTCGGCTTGAAGGCGCCGTTCCCGAGGATGAGGAAGAGGAGCGCCGGGAAGAACAGGCTTTCGACGGCCATCAGGAAGTGACCGACGGCCATCAGCACGCCTCCCAGAACGACGGTCCTCCGCTGTCCCAGCACCCGGTCGGCCAGCAGGCCGCCGAAGAGCGGGGTAAAGTACACGAACCCGGTGTAGAGGCCGTAGATCTCCGAAGACCGCACCTGCGTGAACTGCAGGTGCTTGATCATGTAGTAGACGAGCAGCGACCGCATCCCGTAGTAGGAGAAGCGCTCCCACATCTCGGTGAAGAAGAGGACGTACAGCCCGGGAGGATGCTTCTGGTGTCTGTCTCCTCCCAGGGCAGCGGCAATGGCGTCTCGCATGGAAGGCTCCCAATGTCAGCGGGTTCTGAACCGCGCCAGGAGCTGGGGAAAGAAGCAGTGGAAATGGTCCTGGAGGAGGACATAGTTGCGCTCCAACTCCTCGACCGCCGTATTGAGGGTGTTCTCCCGCCGCAGCCTCCCGGAGATCCTTCTGAATGTCCGGTCGATCCCTTCCACGGTCCCATAGCGCCGCAGCCAGTCTTCCCGGACCATTTTCTCGATGACCATCGGCACCGGGTGCGGGACCGATATCTGATGACTTCCCAGGTTTTCATAGACCCTTCCGACGAACGCATCCAGCCCGATGGAGCAGTACCGGTCCCAGCTGATCGTCAGAAAGTGGTCATACAGGACATCAATGATGACGCCCGCATAGCGTCGCCTCGAACTGCTGATGAGCCTCCTGCTCGCGTCGAAGACCGCATGCGAGTCCGTGAAACAATCGGCTTTCCGGTGATGGCGGATTCCCTCGACGACCTCGCGGGGAAACCGGCCCTCCACATTGCCCTTGACGAAATCGGCGATGAAATTCCCCAGCATCGATGCAGGGGAGTCTTCGGAACAGACCATATGGGCGAGATAATTCATGCTGCATACCCAAGTATTGCACTTCTCAATCGAATTTGCGGTTTAAAGAAATTTGTGGCAGTTGAGGCAAAGCTCCCTTGAAGATTTCGCGTCAAATCTGAATAACGAAGAATTATTGGCACTGTGCGGGGTGTGGCAGCTTCCGCAATAAAATGGTTTGCCCGGTCTCGCGGGGTCTTGCAAGACCGGTCACCCGGTATTTCCCTTTGCCTGCACGCTTACGGGGGGCTGGCGGGAGGGTGCGTGCTGGCCGTGCGTGGCATTGGGATGGCACTCAAGGCACTGGGCGACCGGTTTTTTTAGGAGCAGCGCCATCTCGTCCGTTGAGTGGGGAGAATGGCAGGCCATGCAATCGCCGGCAGCCACAGGCGGATGAACAACCTTCCCAGCAAAACCGGTCTTGTCATGACAGCTAAAGCATAACGCTAGGAGCTTAGTCTTCAGCAATTTTGCGTTCTTTGACGAGTGGGGGTCATGACAGCCGGTACAGCCCATGCTCACTGCCGCATGAACGTTTTTTTTGGTAAACGTCCCTTGATCGTGGCAGCCGTAGCAGAGATCAGGTTGGCCCACCCTGCCGATATCAGCATGCCGTCGATCTGCTCACGGGCGGCTATGTTTTTGGGGCTTGGGGCCATGATGCAATGAAGATAGTACAGGGAGGGGTAAATTGCAAGGGTGTTTTAGGCGGTGTTTGATAAGCGCGGAATCGCTTTCCTTACACGTTGAACCGGAACAGCATGATGTCGCCGTCCTTCACGACGTACTCCTTGCCTTCCGACCGCAGCAGCCCGGCCGCCTTCACCGCCTGCTCGGTCTTGTGCTTCATCAGGTCGTCGTAGTGGAACACCTCGGCGCGGATGAACCCCTTCTCGAAGTCAGTGTGGATCTTGCCCGCGGCCTGCGGCGCCTTCGTGCCTTTTGTGATGGTCCAGGCGCGGACCTCTTTCTCGCCTGCCGTGAAGTAGGTGATGAGCCCCAGGAGGTCGTAGCCCGCCCGGATCATCCGGTCGAGCCCCGATTCCTTCAGCCCCATGCCCGCGAGGTACTCCTTCCGTTCCTCCTTTGGCAGCTGGGCGATCTCGCCCTCCACCTGGCCGGAGATGACCACGACGCCTGCGCCTTCCGCTGCGGCGATCGTCCTGACCGCGTCAACGTAGGGGTTCGGCCTGTCGACCATCTCTTCGGCCACGTTCGCCACGTACAGGACCGGCTTCGATGAAAGCAGGGCATAGCCCTTGAGCCACAGCGCCTCTTCTTCGGAATGGACGCCCCGGCGGACCGGCTCGCCCTTCGCCAGCATCTCCTTCAGCCGCTTCATGAAGTCCACTTCCTCGGCGGTCTTTTTGTCCCCGGTCTTGACCAGCTTCTCGGCCTTGAACAGCCGCTTCTCGATGGCGTCGAGATCCGCAAGCATGAGCTCGGCCTCGATGACCTCGATGTCCGATTTCGGGTCCACTGTGCCGCTGACGTGCACCACGTTGGGGTCGTCGAAGCAACGCACCACGTGGGCGATGGCGTCCACCTCGCGGATGTTGGCCAGGAACTTGTTGCCCAGCCCCTCGCCCTGGGCGGCTCCCTTCACAAGACCCGCGATGTCCACGAACTCCATGATCGTGGGCGTCACCTTCCTGGGCTGGTAGATCGCGGCGAGCGCGTCGAGCCGCTCGTCGGGCATGTCCACCACGCCCACGTTCGGGTCGATGGTGGTGAAGGGATAGTTGGACGCCTGCGCTCCGGCCGAGGTGAGCGCATTGAAGATGGTGGACTTGCCGACGTTCGGCAGGCCGACGATGCCGCAGTTGAAACCCATGAAAGACTCCTTATTCGCTCCGCTCCAGAAGGATAGATTGCGGAGATAGCTTGCAGGCTCACACGCCAGCACGCAGGTCCAGCATTCCTCGCCCCGTGTCGATCCGGATCTGTAGCCGATCTTGCCTTCGTTTTTATGCAATAAAAAGCCCGGAGCCGTTAAATACCGTACGCTCCGGGCTTGACGTCATGCTCACTGCTTGTTGAACCGGTTCATGGCCTTGACAGGCCCTTCGAGAACGACGGCCCTGACCGCTTCCGCCGCTTTTTCGACCGCCTCCGCCGCCGTCTTCCGCTCGTCCGCGCTGAAGGGGCTCAGGACATAGTCCGCGGCATCGAACCCGGGAGCCGGCCTGCCCACCCCGACGCGGACCCTGACGAAGTCCGGCGTGCCGATGTGCTCGATGATGGAGCGGAGACCGTTGTGGCCGCCGTGCCCGCCGCCGATCTTCACCCGCACGCTCCCGAGCGGAAGGTCCAGGTCGTCATGGACCACGACGAGATCTGCCGCTTTCGCGTAGGTGTACCGGAGGATGGCGCCGACGGACCGGCCGCTCTCGTTCATGAAGGTCTGCGGCTTCGCGAGGAGCGCCTCTTCGGGACCGATCCGTCCTCTGGCAATGAAAGCGTGGTACTTTTCCTGCGCACAGTCGAGCTTCAGGCTGCCGGCAAGCGCGTCAACGACCATGAAGCCGGCGTTGTGGCGCGTGCGTTCGTACTTTCTGCCCGGGTTGCCGAGCCCGATGATGATCTTCATGCGGCCCCCGGAGCGCCGAGCGTTACTACGCTACTTCTTGGGTGCGGCTTCCTTCTTGGGGGCGGCGGCTTCCTTGGCAGGCGCGGCCTCTTTGCCCTTGGCCCCTGCCGCCGGCGCTGCTGCAGCCTCGGCCTCGCCTTCCTTCTTCTTGCCCACGACCTCGGGCTCGCCGACCTCGGCGGTCGGCGCTGCCGCAAGCATGGACTCGAGCTTCTCGGCCGATATGGGCGGCTGGATGGTCGCCACGGTGGAATCGCCGTCGCTCAGGATACGGACGCCCTCGGGCGCCGTGATGTCCCGCACGTGGAGCGACTCATTGATCTTGAGGTTCGTGATGTTGACCTCGATGTTGTCGGGGATCTGCGTCGGCAGACACTCGACCTCGAGCGTCCGCAGCCCGTACTGGAAGATGCCGCCTTCCTTGACGCCGATGGAGCTGCCCGTGATATGCACGGACACCTGGATCTTCACCTTCTCGTTCATGGCCACTTCCATGAGGTCCAGGTGGATGAGCGACCCGTTGAGCGGATCGACCTGATAGTCCTTGATGAGAGCCATGTGCTCCCCGGACCCTTGTGCCCCTTCAAGCGTGAGGTTGATGAGCGCGTGCTCGCCGCCCTCGGTATTGAGGATCTTCGTCACGTCCCTGCTCACCATCGATATGGGCATGGACTTGCCGTGGCTGTACAGGACCGCCGGTACCCGCTGCTCCCGGCGAAGACCCCGCGCCACGCCCTTGCCCGCCTTTTCCCTGACCAGTGCCGTCAATGCTACGCGTTCCATTTCACTCCTCCGTTACTGCTTCCGCTGATTATTTATGCTGCCCAAGAAGCACGGGGTCGCATGACTCCCGCGCTCCGTATTCCGCACTCCGAACTGCCTTTCCGCTACACGAACAGCGAGCTCAGCGACGTCTCCTCGTGGATCCGGTTCATCGCCTCGGCGAGGAGCGGAGCCACGGAAAGGACCGTCAGCTTCCTGCACTCCTTCTGTTTTGTGTCCAGGGCGATCGTGTTCGTGACGATGACCTCGTCCAGCGCCGATTCGTTGATCCGCTGGATGGCCGGGCCCGACAGCACCGCGTGGCTGCAGGCCGCGGCGACGATCCCGGCGCCGGCGTTCTTGAGCGCAGCTACGCCTTCCGTCAGGGTGCCTGCCGTATCCACCATGTCGTCGAGCAGGAGGCAGTCGTGGCCCTTTACGTCGCCGATGATATGCATCACCTGAGCCACATTGGCCTTCTCCCGCCGCTTGTCGATGATGGCGAGCGAGGCATTCAGCCGCTTGGCGAACGCCCGGGTACGCTCCACACCGCCCGCGTCGGGCGAGACCAGCGTCAGGTTATTGAACTTCTTGCCCCGCAGATAGTCCAGCAGCACCGAGGCGGCGAACAGGTTGTCCACGGGGATGTTGAAGAACCCCTGGATCTGTCCCGCGTGCAGGTCAATGGTCAGCACCCGGTTCGCGCCGGCCGTGGTGATGAGGTCCGCCACGAGCTTTGCCGTAATGGGCACGCGGGGCTGGACCTTCCGGTCCTGCCTGCTGTAGCCGTAATAGGGCAGCACCGCCGTGATGCGGGCCGCCGACGCGCGCTTGAACGCGTCGATCATGATGAGGAGCTCCATGAGGTGCCGGTTCACCGGGCTCGCAGTGGGCTGCACCACGAACACGTCGCATCCCCGCACATTGTCCATGATCTGGACATTGATCTCCCCGTCGCTGAACCGGCTGACCACGGCATTCCCGAGCGGGATGTTCATCCGGTCGCAGATCTCTTTCGCCAGGCCGGGATTGGCATTGCCGGTGAAGATCTTCATGCCCTGTTTCGCTTTTACCATCGTTCCCTCTCGACGCACGGAGCGCCACGACTGCAAGAATGGTTCGGGGACAGGGAGTCGAACCCCGATTCAAGGCTTCAAAGGCCTCTGTCCTACCATTAGACGATCCCCGAATGGACGGAGAAAACAGGAAAAGGACAGGCAGGATGCCTATCCTCTCAGGTCTGATGCAGAATCGGCAGATCGCTCGGCGGCAGCGCTACCCCTGGCTGGCGTCGGCCGCGCTGTCGGGGCGCTCCGGCCGTTTGGTCGGGTTCGCCAGTTCGCGCTCATATTCGGCCAGGACCTTCTTCTCGATCGTCTGGCGGGTATCGCTGTTCAGCGGATGGGCAATGTCCTTGAACGTACCATCCTTCATCTTCCGGCTCGGCATGGCCACGAACAGGCCGGTATTCCCGTTGATCACCCGGAGGTCCCTGATCAGGAAGACACTGTCGATCGTGATGGTGGCATAGGCTTTCAGACGCTCTTCGTTGGCAACCGGAAACACCCTGACTTCCGTGATCTCCATACGTTCACCCCCGCTGTGCGATCAATGATGCGCGGTCCTGCCCCCGGATGGTCCGTCAGAACGCTGGTGCCAGATGGTCCCCATAAAGCGGCCCGGTCAGGGTCTCTGCCGGATAGAGCCGCCACCCTTTCTTCTGAAGTCTTTGATCCGCCTCCCGGCAGCCCGCGTCGGTATCGAAGATCCCGAATACCGTCGGCCCGCTGCCGCTCATGCGGGCGCCCAGCGCCCCTGCCTCGAACAGGGCCTGCTCCATCTCCTTGATGGCCGGATGGGCGGCAGCGGTCACTGTTTCGAGGTCGTTGTGGAGCGACGCGGCGATCTGACTGACGTTAAGCCCTGCAATAGTAGTACAATCGCCTTTTTTTGTCAACCCAAAATTCAGGTTTTTATAGGCCCAGGCAGTGGAGGTCTCGAACCCGGGATTGACGAGCAAAACCCAGAACTTAGGCGGTGGCGGAAGGCTCGTCAGGACCTCTCCCCTCCCCCGGGCAAGGGCCGTTGGTCCATACAGGAAGAACGGGACGTCCATGCCGAGCCTCGTGCCGATCTCGGCAAGCTGTTCCCGGCCCAGCCCGATGCCGAGCAGACGGTTGCAGGCGACCAGTACTGCCGCCGCGTTGCTGCTCCCTCCGCCCAGGCCGGCGGCCACGGGAATGGTCTTTTTTATCTCCACGACGATGCCCGACGGTCTGCCGGACAGGTCCAGCATCTCCCGGGCCGCCCGGTAGGCGATGTTCCCGGCGCCGGCCGGGACAGCGGCGCTGTCGCAGGCGATCGTGATGCCGCTCCCGGAAAGCCGGACCGTCACCAAGTCGTACAAGCCCACGGCCTGCATCAACATCTCCACCTCGTGGTACCCGTCGGACCGCTTTCCGAGCACGGAGAGGCAGAGGTTGATCTTGGCCGGCGTCGGCAGGGTCAGTCCGGTCATCGTCCCGCCCCTGCGCCGTTCAGGAGGAACGCGCTGTCCTCGACCGGAACGTTCACCTCCACGTCCTGGTACTCGATCAAGAGCACGGCCTTCCGGTCCGCACTCTCCACCGTGACCCGTTTCGGGAACAGGTACCCGCCGATCATTTCCGAAGAATCGAACCTGGCCGTGTACACCAGATCATCGCCGCGGTACCGCTCACCGGACTCTATCCGGAACGGGGCGGCCGGAACGATGTGCGCCAGCCACCGGGCATCATCGGTGCGGAAGTCGACCACGCACCGGCCGTCCTCTGAACAGCGCGCCCGCGCCTCTTCGCTCTTCCGCAACGGCGGCATGTTTCCCGAAAGGACCGCGGCAAGCTCCGACGGCGCAAGAGGGAACCCGATGAGGCGCTCAAACGCCCATGGGCCTGCCCGCGTGAAATCGGCCTCGCCGGGCATGCGCAGCATCAGGTCCTTCCCGTCCCACAGCGCGCCGAAGACCGGTTCCCCCAGGGGCCCGTATCCTTCGATGCGGAACTTTGCCTGGTCCTGCTGCAGAAAGGCCACGCTCTCATACACGCGCTTCCTGCCCCTGCGCTCGGTCTGGACCCGCGCCGCGGCCTTGAGGCCGGAGAAGGAACCGCGGCGGCGGTCCAGTTCCTGCACCAGCGGGGCAGCGGGAACTTCGGTCATCGGTATCTCGGGTCGGGGAGGGGCGCAGGAGAACAGGAGCGGGAGCAGCGCAATGGCAAATCGGGTGCTGGTCTTGAAGCTCCCTGCAGCAGGCTGCGGGGAATCTTCGATCCTCAAGGCAGTTATCATTATTCTAATCGCTTGCTTACTCCGCAGCAAGCTGCGGGGAATGCGCTCGCTCCTGGATTCACGGCTTCTCTTTTTTCTTCTCGTTCTGGTCTTTCTTCTCTTTCTTCTCTTTCTTCTCTTGCTTCGCCGGCTGGTCCGGTCTCACCACGGCATCGGGATCGCCGAAGCCCGCCTTCCGATACCGGTCCCGGAGCTTCTGGTTCTTCGGTTCGAGCTCGAGGGAATGGATCCACTGCTCTTTGGCTTTGTCCTTCTTTCCGAGTTTCAGCAGGATGTCGCCGTAGTGCTCGCGCATGACCGGGTCGTCATCGGCCTTGCTCAGCGCCTTGACCATGGTCTCGTTCGCTTCCTGGTACATGCCCTTCTGGTAGTAGGCCCAGGCAAGGCTGTCAAGGATATATCCGCTGTCCTTCTTGATGAGCAGCGCCCGCCTGATCAGGGAGATGGCCTCATCAAGGTGCTCACCGGCTTCGGCATAGGTGTAGCCGAGGTAGTTCAGGGCGTCGGCATGGTCCGGCTTGAGCTCGAGTGTCTTCTTGAGGGCCGCGATCATGTCGTCACGCTTCCCCTGTTTCTCGTAGGCCAGGGCAAGGGTGAAATACAGGTCCTCCCGGTCAGGGGCCATCTCGATCCCCTTGGAGAGGACCGCGGCCGCCTCGGAAGGCTGGTCCAGGTCCAGGTGGGCGTTCGCGAGATACAGGTACAGCTCCGCTTTTCCCGGCTGCGCCGCCACGGCCCGCTGGAGCAGCGGCACGGAGTCCTTCATCCGTCCCTGCCGCGCGTAGATGTACGCCGTCTGAAGAACGGCGTCGGTGTCATCGGGGTCGAGCTTCAGGATCTCGGTGTATTCCTGGAGCGCCTCGTCGTACGCCTCCATGGCGATGAGGACCGTGCCCAGGTACTGGCGTATCTTGATGTTCTGCGGCACAGCGTGGGACGCGACCCGGAACGCTTCCGCGGCCTGGGCGTACTGCTGTTTTTCCACGTAAATGAGGCCCATCTTGACGAAGGCATCGTAGTTCTGCATGTCGTCGGCCGCGAGCCTGCGGAACTGCTCAAGCGCCTCGTCGAGCGAGTTCTCCTGGATGTAGAGCTGGGCCACGCGCTGGCGTATCTCGGTGTTGTGGGGGTTCAGGAGGAGCGACCGCTTGTAGGCATCGATGGCGTCCTTGGTCTGGCCCATGAGCTCATAGACGATCCCCATGCCCGTGAAGGTTGGCTCGAAATCATCGCGGACCGCGGCCGCCCGCTTGAACTCGGCGAGGGCCTCGGGATACATCTTCCGCTCGGTATAGATCCGCCCCAGGTAGTAGGGCGACATGAGCGATGCGGGGTTCTGCTTGTCCAGCGCACGGAACGTTTCGACCGCCTCGTCATAGCGCTTCAGCGCCGCGTACAGCGAGCCAAGATAGATATAGGCGTCTTCCTGGGAAGGATCGATATCGATGACCTTCCGATAGAGGACGATCGCCTCGTCATATTTCTTTCGCCCGCTGTTGATGCCGGCCAGGAGCATGAGCGTCTCGGTCCGTTTCGGGTCGAGCGCAAGGGCCTTCTGCGCATACGCCACCGCGTCTTCGGTCTTCCCCTGGTGGATCGACAGGGTCGCGAGGGCCTGGGCGACCTCGACAGAGCCAGGGTCCAGCCGGAACGCGGCCTCGTATTCCTTCATCGCGCCGTCAAGGTTGCCTTCCTGCTCCAGCATGCTGCCGTTCATGAAATGGAGATAGGCGTCGGCCTGTTGCTGTTGCGAATCGCTGATGCTGCCGGGGGAGGCCTCCGGCATCTTTCCTGCCGGAACTGCCGGAGCAAGGCAGGACGCGGCACCGAGGGCAAGAAGAGGAAGAAGATGGAGTAGTTTCATGGTCGTAGTCTAAGGTACGGGGCTTTCTGTGTCAAGGCAAAGGTGTGGGCAGGGCGGCGTGGATGGTCGAGAATCGCGACCCGATCAGCCGCCCTTCATGAGCTCCCGGATCTGCACCAGGCTCGGCTCGATGTCCTCGGCGTCGTGTGCCTCGAGGGTGAAGACCGGGCTGGCTCCGTGCTCCCTGATGAGCCGGAAGAACCTGGCGAAATCGACCGTGCCCTTCCCGAGCGCCTGGTGGGCGTCCTCGGAACCGCCGTTATCGTGAAGGTGCACCTCCGCAAGATGCTTCCCCAGGCGGGCGAACCACTGTTCCATGGTGGCGGTCGAAAAAAGATTGAAATGGCCGGTGTCGAAGCAGAAACCGAACCGCGGGTCGTTCACCCGTTCGATGAGCATGGCCAGCGCCTCGGGGTCCTCGTCGAAGACGTTCTCGACGGCAACGCGCAAGCCATCGATCCGGGCAGCGCTCTCCATGATCCGGGGCCACGTCTCCATGCTGTTCTCGAGCCAGAGTTCCGTCCTGCCGGCGTACCGCCATCGGTCATAGGCCGCATGGAACACCACGGCGCGGGGCTTGAGCACCGACGCAACGGACAGGAGCTGCTTGAAGCGCATCTGTGTCGCCGACCTCACCATCGGGTCCACGGCGCCGGGGTTCAGGTCCATGAACGGAGCGTGGAGCGTCAGCGCAGGGCCCCAGTCCAGGTTGTCGAGCAGGACCTCGAGATCGACGCGCTCGAGCTGGCCCAGGACCGACGCGGGGATGTAGATCTCAAGGTCGTACTTCCGCTTCCGGACGAGCGCGAGATAGTCCCGGAGCTTGCCGTAGGGGATATGGACGTGGATAGGCTCAAGGCCGACTACGCGCGGATAAGGAAAGGGGGCATCCTGCATATGACCAGCGCCAAGACCGGTGCAGGATTGCCAGAGCTCCTTAGG
>JAAXXJ010000083.1 GCA_013334545.1 Nitrospirota bacterium
CACGCGCTTCTCGAGCACTGCGATGAGCAGCGACACTCGGTTGTAGTCCACGCCGATGGAGGTCCTGCGCGGCATGGTCATTTTGGTGGGCGTCACCAGCGCCTGGAGTTCGGCAAGGATGGGCCGCGTGCCCTCGAGGGAAGAGACGACGACCGAGCCCGTTGCGTCCTTCGGGCGCTCTGCCAGGAACAGCTCCGAGGGATTCGCCACCTCGGCAAGGCCGCTCTCCTTCATCTCGAACACGCCGATCTCGTTCGTTGAACCGAAGCGGTTCTTGACCGCGCGCAGGATACGGAACGCGTGTCCCCGGTCGCCCTCGAAATAGAGCACCGTATCCACGATGTGCTCGAGCACCCGGGGGCCGGCGATGGCGCCGTCCTTGGTCACGTGGCCGATCAGGAAGGTAGGAATGCCCGTGCGCTTAGCATAGAGCATGAGCCTGCCCGACACCTCGCGCACCTGGCCCACGCTGCCGGGGGCCGAGGGCAGCTCGGAGGTGTAGACCGTCTGGACCGAATCGACGACGATCACCTGCGGCTGGAGCTCATCGGCCGCGCGGAGGACCTCGTCGAGCGACGTCTCGGCCAGCACGTAGAGGTTCTCGGCCTTGACTCCCAGCCGCTGGGCGCGCATCTTGATCTGGGCGGGAGACTCCTCGCCCGAGACATAGAGCGCCTTGCCGCGGAACGCCGACACCTGGCGGAGCATCTGAAGCACCAGCGTGGACTTGCCGATGCCCGGGTCGCCGCCGATCAACACCACCGAGCCCGTCACGATCCCGCCGCCCAGCACGCGGTCCAGCTCGCCGATCCTGGTGACGAAGCGGTCCTCGTCTCCGGTCTTGATCGCGTCCAGGGAGAGGGGCTCTGAACCGTGGCCCCGCTTCGCGCTGCCGATGTCCTTCGGCTTCTCGACCCGCTCCTCGACCAGCGTGTTCCACTGGCCGCAGTCCGGGCACTTCCCCATCCACCGCGGGGACTGGGAGCCGCAGGACTGGCAGACGTAGACCGTTTTGACCTTCGATTTCATGAAAATGATTCTATTGGTTACCCGCCGTATTGTCAAACCCTATTTCAGACGGACAGGGAAATGCCGCCCGGCAGGCATACGATTTCTGCATCTATGGACCGGATCGTATCGACTGGCCCCGAGAACGCGGTCATTGATGGTTCCCGGTTCATCATGCAGCAGGGCCGCCCGGAGACCACAAAAGAAATGCTTGACAAATAATATTAGCATGCTATCCTCATGCATAATGCATATGCAGTTTCTGTCCGAAGGAGGGAATACCCATGAAGAACTATTGCTTGGTTCTCGCTGTCATCGCGCTGCTCCTGGCTCCATCTTTGGGGAACGCAGCTCAGTTCTCCGTCGTTGGCCCGCGCGCCCTCGGCATGGGCGGCGCATCCGTGGCAGCGGTGAACGATTCCACGGCTGTCTACTGGAACCCGGCGGCCCTAGCGAACTTCCGGAAGGTGGACATCCGCATTCCGGCCAGCGTAGCCATGCGGGACTACATGGGCCTCAGCAACAACTGGGACACTATTCAGTCAATCTACGATACCCCTCCCGCTAGCTGGACGCCAGAGACCGCCGATCAGCTCAAGCAGCTGCTGCTCGAGTTCAACAGGCCTGACGCTGTTACCAACGTCGATGTGAGCGGTGGTCTTCTGGTTTCCTTCCCCGTATCAAGTTCTGGGCTAGCTTTCAGCGCCCTCGGCATAGGCTACGGGGAGATATTCCCAACCGTGGATACCTTACACATGAACACCAGTAATCCCACGGCGATAAGCGACGGTATCGCATACAACAACTCTGCCGTCACTGCCGTGGGCCTGGTCCTATCGGAACCGGCGATATCTTTCGCAACGTCGCTGGGCAGCCACTTCCTTGTCGGGGTGAATGCCAAGATGATCTATGCCAGCAGCTTCCTCTATTCGGATAGCATTCGGACAGGCGACTACGACAATTTCATTGACAATATGACCAATACGGAGACAAAAAGCCACAAAGGATCTGTCGACGCGGGCATCCTGTTCAAACCCGTGGACAGCCTCGATGTTGGCGTGGTGGGTAGATACCTCAACTCACCATCGTTCCCGATCGCAGGGACAGTTGCGGTGCAGAGTGATACCACCGGTGATGTTTCCTTGGCGCCATCTGCTGCGCGCGAGATCGAATTGAAGCCTCAGTACCGTGCGGGCATTGCCTGGAGACCTCTCGACAACCTGACGCTCTCCGCTGACTACGACCTGAGCAAGAACAAGTCCTTCACGGAAACGACCGAGGACCAAACCGTGGCGGGAGGTGTGGAACTAACGATGTTCAGCGAGATCCTGAGCCTGCGCGCCGGAGCTTACAAGAACACGGCGAACGACCTTTCCAACATCGTCTATACCGCGGGGCTCGGCCTGCGTATCTTCGCGTTTCGGCTAGACCTTGCCGGCGCCTATGACTTCAAGGAACAGGAAGCCCAGGCCTCGGCAAGCCTTGCGCTGAGGTTCTGATGGTCAGCACTTATCCCGGAGCCAGCACCAGTCGGTTGAGAATGGAAAAACCATGAAAAAAGTAATGGTCGTCGCCTGTCTTGTTCTCTTGGGAGCAACTGCGGCGACTGCCACTCCGTCTCAGAATGAAGCTCTTGAAGCAGGTTTTCAGCTCTCTCAGATCACCTACAAGGAACCCGGCATCATGAAAGAGAGCGGGTTCATGTACGGCCTTTTTGTTTCCTACAGCAACAGGAAAGAATTCACGGCGAAGTTTGACGGCCTCATGGCCTTTGGCCAGATGAAATATGTCGGATCCCTGTCAGACGGCACGTCGTTGACCGTTTCCGGGATCAAAGATACGATGATCGAGCTCAGGGCTGTCTTCGGTCCAGCTGAACCGATGTCCGACACTTTAGCGGTCATCCCCTATATCGGTTTTGGTTTTCGATACCTGTATGACGGCTTGAACAACAGCCCCAGCGGATACGGGAGGGAATCGAACTACCTCTACCTCCCCATCGGCATTGAAAGCCCTTCGCCGACCAGAACCGGCTGGACCGTGGGATTCACGCTGGAATTTGATCTTTTTCTGCAGGGAATGCAGGTAAGCCACTTGAGTGACGCCGATCCTGGCTACAATGATATCGAGAACGAACAATCAAACGGTTATGGATTGCGCGGTTCCGTCAGATTTATCAAGGCCGGCAGGAACGACATCATCATTGAGCCGTTCGTTAGGTATTGGAAGATCGGAGAATCAGAGAAAGAGATCCTCACGTATTACGGGTCGCCGATAGGAATGGTCTGGGAACCGGCGAACAACTCCACCGAGATCGGCGTCAGATGCACGCTGAGATTTTGATCCGGAAAGGGGTATCCCGGTACTAACAGCGGAACGGACAGCCGCATCACAACCGCGGCATCGGTTCAGCCAACGTCCCCCCGAGCGAGAACAGGTAGAATCCTTCGGGGTCCCGGTTCTTCAGCAGGGATAGGAGTCCGGCCTGCTCCTTCGCGAGCCGCTCCGATAGTTTCAGCTTCACGGCAAGGTTCAATGTGCCGCGCTCCCTCATCACCAGGTCCCCGGACACCCTTACCTTCAGTTCCTTGCCGTCAAGTTCCAGCTTTTTGATCGTGAACCTGTCGCCCTTCACGTCTCCCTCTATCCAACCTTGCTCGAAGTCCAGGTCCGGGACCGGGAAACCCTTGATCTTGAGCTCGCGGCTCGCCAGGTTCTTGATCAAGAACCGTCCCTTGCCGGCATCGCCGCTCATTTCGAAGGCTCCCCCGAGCCTGCCCGACAGCTTCAGCCCAAGGTTCTTCAGGAGCGCATAGGATGCAAGGTCGAGGCTTTCGGCATCGACAGCGAAGAACTGGCGTTTCAACCCTTGCTCGGTCCTGACGCTCAGCTCGCCGCTGTAGGCCTTGGCCTTGAAGTCGACGGAGAGAAGGCCCCTGAGGAACCCGAAGAGAGAAACATGCGCACGGACCGCAGGACTTTCGAACAGGACCCTGCCGGTCCGGTCGGACAGCACCACATCGGCCAGGACGAACCGGTTGAGGAACCGCGGCGAGATGCGTGCGATGTTCAGCTCCAGGGGCGTCCGCGAGCGGATCTCGGATTCCAGCTTGGTCTTTACCCGTTCAAAAGGGAACAGAATAACGAGGAACGTCATGAAGGCAATGACGAAATAGAGGGAGAAGGAAAGCCTGCGAATGAGTGTCGGTCTATCGATCATGATAAGGCGATCCTGTAAGTCCCTCGAGCAGAGGGTGCGACTTGTCCAAGTTCCTACCCTGCGCTGGATACAAGGAGCGTGGCGTTCAGAAGCTTGGGGTTGTCGTACCGCGGCTTGAAAGAGAGCTTCCGGACACGGAGCGTGGCTTTCTCCAGCAGATAGACATAGTTCACCACGTCATAGAGCGTGATGTTGTCGAGCCTGACCTCAACGATGCTTTCCTTGAAGCCTGCGGTCTGGCTCCCCGTCTGGGGCTTGAGGGAGACGATCTTGCTGTTCAGGTTCGCGCGCTTCGTAAGGTTCTCGATCTCCGTCAGCAGCGGGCCGCGCTTGGACGCGGCCTCCTGGGCCGCCGTGAGCTGTTTCTGGATCTCCCGGTACTCGTCGCGAAGCTTTTTCATCTCGACCAGTTCACGTTCCCTCTTGGGGATCAGGTCGCGCTTGCGGGAAAGGTCGGCCAGGAACGGCGACAGGACAAAGGCGTACAGCACGATGACCGCAGCGACGGACCCGCCGATAATGAGCGTCTTTTTATCTCGTTCTTCTAGCTTCAAAGAACACCCCTCAGGTAGCTACGGATGAACACCCTTGTTCAATAATAGTGCGATCAGTGATTAAGGAGCCCGTTTGAACTTTCTACCACGTAATTGCCTATTGCTGATCACTGGATCCAGTTCACATCGTCTGCTTCAACTTCATCTCGAACCGGAACTTCACCTTGTTGTCGACGCCCATGCGTGTGTCTTGCACCGTCACGTCGGTGAAGAGCGGCGACTTCTGGAGCTCGGCCTTGATCTTGTCCACGGAATCGAAGGACGGCACCTCGCCCTGGAGTCTCAGCCGGTCCCCTTCCAGGACGAATTCGGTGAAGATGACCCGGACCTCCTTCGGGATGCCATCCGTTACCGTTTTCATCACATCCAGCGCCGAGGTTCCGGAGCCCAGGGCGCCGAAGAGTTTTTTTGCTTCGTTCATCTTGTCGCGCATCTGCCGCACGGGATCTGCCGACGGTTTTCCGTCGGGAAAGGTCTGGCGGTAGATATCCTTGATCTCGGCGTCGAGCTTTCCATAGCCCGACTGGACAACGGAGAACTTCACGGCGATATTCACGGTGAACAGCAGGGCCGCGACGGCCCCGGCGATGATGAGCGTACGCGTCCTGCGGCGAGTCCCCTCGTCCGCAACACGGTAGGCGAACTCTCCCCTGCGGAAGTTCACCTCGTCGAGGAGCGCTATCCCCAGGCTCACCGGGTCCTGAGCCTTCTTCCCGTTGATCTCGGGAATGACCAGTTCGACGGCCATGCCAGTTTCAGCCAGGACAGCCCGTGCGGCCCCGTCGTCGGTCAGCAGCGTCGCTTTCTCCACTTTTTCCTTATGCTCGGTCTCGAGCGCCTGAAGGATGTGGCGAAGGCCTCCGGTGGAATGACTGCCGGAGAAGCTCCGGAGGGTTTTCAGGACGCCATTCTGCCGGAAACACATATCGGGACCGCAGAGCAGGAGCGCCCCGGTATCCTGCGGCATCATCTTCGCGACCGCGGAAAGCCCGGCATAGGACGGGACAATGACCTGGGGATCGAGCCCCGCGCTGGAAAGAAGATCGAGGTGCTGGCGCAGGACCGTTTTCGGCAGCATCATGCAGAGCACCTGCGATGCCGCGTCTTTCTTTGCACCCCCGCTGCTCAGCGCAAGATGGTCGAGCACGACATCCTCGAGGCCGAATGGCACGCTGTCCTCGACCTCAAAAGGCAGGGCCTTCTCGATGCGCTTCCGGTCGGCAAAGGGAAGCGTTAGCGTTCTCTGGGTGAAGAGGCTACCCGGAATGGACGAGACGATCTTCGCCCCCGTCCAGTCCTTTGATCGGTCCTTGAGGATATCAACCAGCTCGGCATCAGTGGCAAAGGACTGACTGAAGGAATCCACGAGTTCCGTCCGGCGGAAGTCCTTCTGCACCACTGCCGCGGCAACGAGCCCCTTTTCTATCTTTAGACCAACGACCTTCACAATGCTCTCCAGTAGGAGATTTTACCTCCATTCACGACAGCCTCGGTCTGCTTCGTAAATCCACCAACCGTGGCATAAGAATAGACCCGGTAGACGGTGCTGTCCATTTGAAGGCTGTTCAGCACACTTGCTGCCACCTTGTTTTGATCCAATCCAACCTCGCCCAAGGTTGTTATCTTTTTTGCCTTTCTTGCGCTCACGATCCTCATCACTTCGGACTGATTGTTGGGCAAAACACTATTCAGCACATCTTCAGAAGCAGTGTTGATATTGATCATAGAATCCGAACTCGTGGTCAGATATCCTGCCACCTTGAAATAGTCCTCGTCGGGCACAACTTCGTGCAGTTCCGACAAAAGAACAAAAGTTCTGACCGGCGGTCCTTGCTTCAATGCTTTGATCTTAGCGACCACCTCTGTGCTGATCCCCTTATTTGACAACAGAGCCCCCACCCAGTCAAAGGAAGAGACGGTATTGATATTTATCTTCCCGCGTTCATCCTCCCATTTGATCAGGACCTGGGTATCGCCATCGCTGATCATCGGAACAATACCCCATTCGCCCTGCGGGATATAGTAGTCCCTCAGTTTGTCGCCGTATTGGATGAATGCATATATCCCGGACCGCGCGAGGAAGTACGCCCGCTGACTGTCGCGGAAACTGATGGCGCTGTTCAGGCTGATCCGCGTTGCATACGAGAACTCGAAGATGAGCGCGATCAACAGCGCCGTCACAAGAAGCACGATCAGCAGCGCCACGCCACGTTCGCTCCGCAGCATCGGCAATCTCATTTCTTCTCTTCCCGCATCACGCCTCATCACGGTCTATTTCCAACATCCACCCTTGTCGTGTACACTTTGCCTGTATCGAGGGAGAGCGCTATTTCTACTGCTTTTGGCAAACTGTTCCGCGATTTGTCCCACCCGGTATCAGTCCATGTCGTCCCGTTATCGGAATATGTTATTTGAAGGCTCTCCAACCGGTCGGTGATCTCGTACTCAACTCCTCCTTCAAGTGCCGGGATGTCCTTGCTGAGCTCCCGCTTTTCCCGCCGGAAGAGCGCATATCCCTTTCCGTCCGGTTTCTCCCTGAAAAAATAGCCCACTTCCCAAAGCTCCATCTCCTTGGAATCGCGTTTGCGCCAGTTCGTCAGTGTCGTAAGAGAAATGCTGTCATGCCGGATCTTCTCATTCCCTGCTCCGGCCACACCTTCCACCTCTTCTTTTTTCCCGTAAAAAATCGTGGGGACGGGCGGATAGATCCCATTGCTATTAAGATATGCGTTGGCTATATCAACCGAAAGGCGGGCGATCAACGTTCGTACAATATCGGTCTCATCCCGGATCGCCTCTGCCTGTTCAATGTTCTTTCCTGCGGTGGAAAAGCTCGCATAGACCACGGTCATGATCACGGAAAGGATCGCCATAGCAAGAAGCACTTCGAGAAGGGTAAAACCTCCTGATTGCGAACTGCCGATGGCGGATTGCGGACGGTAACCAACATGTGCCGCCTTTGATCCTGAACCCGAAATCCTGAATCCGAAATCCAAAATGCTACTCATAGCTCTTCAGCTCCACCATCTCCTGCCGTTCGCCTTCCATCCAGAGCACCGCCACGCGCACTTCGGTGACCTTTACATTCTCCAATGGCTGAAGCAATGAAATCGATTGTTTCCATGCATAGTCCTTGAACTCTTCTTCCGGAAACTCCCCCTCGTCCTCTTTCTGAACGGTCATTCTTGTACTCGGAGCCAGAAGAGTCTCATTCATCTTGCGCGTTGCCAGCAGCGTCGCTGTCGTGATGTGGTCCGCGAGCATCACATCCTCCATGCCCCGGTTCTGCAATCCGATCAGCGACACCAGCACCATTCCCAGGATTGCCACCGCGACCATGACTTCGAGCAAAGTGAAACCTTTTGATCGCGGATTTCGGATTGCGGATTTCGGATTACAATCTGTCTTCCGCAATCCACAATTCACAAGCCGCAATTGAGTCATCGTTCCTCCACATAGCCTTCGCGGAGTTCGGTGTTCGCGGTGAGCGGCTTCACGAGAAGGGAAAAATCCCGGTCACTGCCGTCGCGGAGATGGATGATCGCATTCTCAACCCACCCGTCGGGAGTGAACAGGATATAGGGATCGTCGGGGTGGCTGCCTGCCTTGATGTCGCGGAACGTGGTCTGGCCGGAAAGACTTCCTTCCCCGGCGATGACCGACGTCGTCTTTTGGAACTCGCCTGCACTTTCCGAATGGATCTTGAACGATTCGGCCCAGTAGCGTCCGTCCTGGATATCGAACCTGAGACGGTATTCCATCTTCTTTGCCTGGGACTCTTCATGGAGGAAACGGATCATGCCGGTCAGGTGCCTGGCGCTTCGTTTCAGGTTGGCTTCTCCGATCTCTCCAAGCTTTGGGGCGACAAGCGCGATCATGACCCCGAGTATCGCGACGACGACTGCGAGCTCGATGAGGGTAAAGCCCTTCGATCGCGGATTGCGTAATGCGGATTGCGTATTTTTGTTCTCGATCCGAGGTCCGTGACCCGAGATCCGCAATAGCGTCCGTTGCATGCTACTCCATCTTCCAGCTCTGGATGTCGGCGTTATTCCCTTCGCCGCCCTGCTCGTTGTCCGCGCCGTAGGAGATGATCTCGTATTCCCTCCCCTCGCTGCCCGGAGAAAAATAAACAAAATCCTTGCCCCAGGGGTCCTTGGGGATTCGCGCAGGCTTCAGGTAACCGCCTTCGCGCCATTTGTTCGGGATGCGGCCGGCTTCCGGCTTCTTGATGAGCGCATCGAGCCCCTGGTCGGTAGCCGGATAGAAACCGTTGTCAAGCTTGAAGGCATCCAATGCGCTCTCCAGCGACCGGATCTGCACCTTTGCGGCCTCGAACTTCGCCTTTTCCTCCTGCCCCAGGATCCTGGGCAGCACCAGCCCGGCGAGCAGCCCGAGAATAATGACCACAACCATGATCTCAATAAGGGTAAAGCCTTTTTGGTTCTTCATGTGCAATCTCCTTAAGAGGATTTCACCCGATGCTGTTCCAATCCGCGTTCCGTAATCCGACATCAGCAATTGCTTTATCGAACGCCTGAGCTCATCTGGAGGATCGGCAGCATGATCGCGATGACGATGAACCCGACGACCAACCCCATCACGAGAATGATAATCGGCTCAAGCAGCGACATAAGCGCCGTGATGCGCGTTTCCACGGTGCGGTCGAAGGAATCGGAGATCTTGAGCAGCATCTTTTCGAGTTCGCCGCTCTTTTCCCCCACCGCGACCATCTGGATCACAACGGGGGGGAACAGGCCGCTTCTTCTCAGCGGGTCGGCGATCGACTCACCCTCCCGCACGTTCTCCCGCGCCTTGTTGATCGCGTCGGCGAGCACGGTATTTCCGACCACGCTTTTTACGATGTCGAGCGCCATGAGCGTCGGGACTCCGCTTTGGAGGAGCGTCCCGAGCGTGCGCGTGAATCGCGATACGGCGATCATCTTGATGAGGCTGCCGAACACCGGGAGCCGCAGGATCCACGCATCGAACCACGCCTTGCCCTCGGCCGTTGCGAAGTAGCGCCGGAGATAATAGGCGGCTCCCCCGACAGCGATCAGGATCGCCCACCACGCTGAGGACACGACCCTCACTACCCAGAGGAGCGCAAGGGTCATGAAGGGCAGCTGCTGTTTCATGTCCTCGAACATTCCGACCACGCGCGGCAGCACGAAGCTGAACAGGAAAAAGAGCACGCCCACGCCGACCACGGTCATGATCGCCGGGTACGCAAGGGCCGCAGCGAACTTGCCGCGGAACCTGACCTGCTCGTCGAGAAAATCAGCAATGCGGGCGAGGGTGATCTCCAGTGTGCCGCTCGCCTCGCCGGCCGCCACCATGTTCCCGTAGAGCTGGGAGAAGACCTTGGTATTCGTCTTGAGGGCATCCGCGAAGGAAGAGCCCTCGCGTACCGAATCGCGCAACGATGCGAGCGCCCGCTTGAGCGGCTGGTTCTCCTCCTGGTCCACCAGCACGTTCAACGCCTCCATCAGCGGAAGGCCTGACGAAAGGAGCGTGGCGAGCTGGCGTGTGGCATTGGCGACATCCCCGGTGTTGATCCGCCCCCTGCCGAAGCTGAACTCGCGCGAGCGAGCCACTTGCATTGTGCCGCCCTCGTGTACCTCGAGGACAACGATGCCGTCCTTCTTGAGCTTTGCCTTGACGGCCTTCAGGCTCTCGCCGTCGAGGACGCCGGAGATGCTCCTGCCGCTGCTCGAAACACCTTTATATTCGTAGACAGGCATGGGTAAAAAAATCAGGGATCAGAACACAGGAGCCAGAAGCCAGGAGCACATCGACGCACAGCATGCTTTTCTTCTGACCCCTGAATTCTGTCTCCTGACTACTGTGTCTCCTTCTGCGTCACCCGTACGACCTCATCGACGGACGTGACGCCCTTGAGAATGTTGTCCGCGCCGTCCTGACGGAGGGTACGCATGCCCTTCTGCATGGCGATGGCCTTGAGAGTGGCAGAATCGGTATTTTTCATGATGAGCTGGCGAATCTCGTCATCGACAATCAGCAGTTCGTAGATCGCCTTGCGTCCGAGATAGCCTGTATTGAAACAGGTCTCGCACCCCTTGGCCCTGTACACGGTGGCCCCTGCGACGCCGGCCTTGATCTCGAGTTCCGCGATTTCTGCAGGCGTCATTTCATAGGGTTCGCGGCACTCCTTGCACAGCACGCGTACGAGGCGCTGGGCCAGGATCGCCATCACCGAGGACGAGATCAGGAACGGCTCGATCTTCATGTCGATCAATCTCGTCACGGCGCCGGCCGCATCGTTCGTATGGAGCGTGGAGAACACGAGGTGGCCGGTGAGGGCCGCCTGGATCGCGATCTCGGCTGTCTCCGCGTCGCGGATCTCGCCCACGAGGATCACATCGGGGTCCTGGCGCAGCACCGACCGGAGCCCGGCCGCGAAGGTCAGCTGGATCTTGGCGTTCACCTGGATCTGGCCGATGCCCTTGAGCTGATATT
>JAAXXJ010000372.1 GCA_013334545.1 Nitrospirota bacterium
CGCCCGAGGCCGGTCACGAGGTTGAACTGCTCGTATTTTCCGGCCATCTTCTTGAAGTGCACTCCGCCCTGCGCCACCGCGCCGACCAGCACGACGACGAAGACCGTCGCGAGCATGGGGGTGAGGACGGCGCCCATCGAGGCCAGAGAGTCCACCAGCATCTGCACGGCGTCCCGGACGCCGTTCGTGACCGCGCGGCTCGAGATCGTCGCGCCGGTGATGGCCTGGATGTTCTCCTTGGTCTCGCCCTTGATCAGCACCAGCTGCGGCAGGGCCTTGCCCTTGAACTGGTCGAGGAAGAGCTTCCGGTCCTCGACCTGGTCGCCCAGGCCGGGGGTCTCGCCGTGATGAAGGATGTTCACGTCCTTGATCTTCAGGTCCGTGTCCAGCGAGACGAGCATCTGGATGAAGCTCGAATATCCCTTGCCCGCCGTGTCGGCGATATACGCTACGGTCCTGCCGCCTGACGCGGCCGCGTAGTATTCCCGCTCCTTCTTGTGCACTGTCCATTTCCCCGCCGCATGGATCGGGTCCGTTGCTTCGGGAGCCATCTGCTTGAGCGCCTCTTCGTGCTCCTTCTTCTCGGCAATGAACCGGACCGGCGATGTCTTCATGTAGGTCAGGCCCATGATCAGGCCGGCTGCGATGAAGATGACCACGAGGCCCAGGGTAACCTTGATCATATCCTTCATTTCTTCACCCCCTTGGCCTCTGCCTTGCCGAAGACCTTGCTCCGCATGCCCCGGTCAAGGAGCGGCGCGAAGCAGTTCATGATCAGGATGGCGAACATGACGCCCTCGGGATAGCCGCCTTTGAGCCGGATGAGAACGGTCAGGGCGCCGCAGGCAATGCCGAAAACGATCTGGGCGCTCCGGACCGACGGGCCGGTCACGTAGTCCGTCGCCATGTAGAAGGCGCCGAGGATCAGTCCGCCCGCCATCATATGGAACATCGCGTCACCGGCGAAGAGCGCCCCCTTCCCGCCGAACGCCCAGGTCAGGACGCCGACGGTCAGGATGAACGGGATGGGGATGTGCCAGGTGATGTACCGTTTGATCATGAGGAAGGCCGCCCCCAGGAGCAGCGCGATCGTCGCTGTCTCGCCGAGCGAACCGGCCCGGTTGCCGAGCAATAGGTTCTGGTAGATGTTGGGATACAGCTCCATGAGCTTCGCGACACCGTCCTCCTTGAGGACCGTAAGCGGCGTGGCCATGGTCTTGGCGTCCATTGCCATGATATTCAAGGCCGGCTGGGTGAAGGTGGTCATGGCCTTCGGGAAGCTGATGAGGATCAGCGCCCGGCCGATGAGCGCCGGATTGAACACATTGTAGCCCAGGCCGCCGAAGAGCTGCTTCGTGATGGCGACCGCAACGAAGGTGCCGATGGCCGGGATGTGCAGCGGGATGTTCGCCGGGCAGTTCATGGCGATCAGGAGCCCGGTGAGGAAGGCGCTGCCGTCAGCGACGGTGACCTCCTTCTTCAGCATCTTCTGGATCGCCGCTTCGGTCAGGACCGCGGTCAGGATCGAGACCACGATGACCATCATGGCCGGCAGACCGAAGTAGTACACCGACATGAGCGTGGCCGGCAGGAGCGCGGCGTTCACGGTCCACATGATCTTGGCGGTACTCTCCTCGGCGCGCACGTGCGGCCCGATCGAGACAATCAGTTCGCGTTGTGCTTTTGGCTGTTCTTTCGGCTGTTCCTTGGGTGTTGCTTCCATATTATATAGACCTCGTTTGGTTGGATGGTCTCGAACGCGATAGTTATTCGTTCATTTTGAATCTCAATATTGAATTTTGAATCCGGTATCTTAGTTCTTCTTTTTCGCGAGCTCGCGCTTCGCCCGCTTGACCCACTGGACCATCGGCCGGTTGGCCGGGCAGACAAAGGTGCAGGAACCGCACTCGAAGCAGTCCATGACATTGTAGTCCTTGGCGTCCTCGTAGTGCCCCTTCTCGACGAACAGGCCGATGAGCGAGGGCTGGAGGTGCATGGGGCAGGCGTCGATGCACCGCGCGCAGCGGATGCACGGCCCATAGGACCTCATGCTCACCTCTGCCTTCGGGAGGACCAGGATGCCCGACGTTCCCTTGATGACCGGGACTTCCAAATTATACTGGCTCATGCCCATCATGGGTCCGCCGGCAATGACCTTGGCGGCATCGTCGGTCAGGCCTCCCGCCTCCTCGATGAGCTGGGAGAAGGGCGTGCCGATGCGCGCCAGGAAGTTCTTGGGGTCCTTCACACCCCTGCCGGTAACGGTCACATACCGCTCGATGAGCGGCCTGCCGTACCGGACGGCATCATAGATGGCCGCTGCGGTCCCGACGTTCTGGACCACCACGCCCACGTCCATGGGAAGCCCGCCTGCCGGCACGGTACGGCTCACAACGGCCTTGATCAGCATTTTCTCCGCACCCTGGGGATACTTTACCTGCACAGCGAAGACCTCGACCTCCGGAGAGCTCGCGGCGGCCTTCTTCATGGCCTCAACAGCGTCAGGCTTGTTCGCCTCGATGCCGATGTAGCCTTTCTTCACGTTCAGGATCCTCATGAGGATCTTGAGGCCTTCGACGATCTCCTTGGGCTTTTCCACCATGAGCCGGTGGTCCGAGGTGAGGAAGGGTTCGCACTCTGCGCCGTTCAGGATGATGACATCGATGGGTTTTTCTTTGGGCGGGGAAAGCTTCACGTGTGTCGGGAACGTCGCGCCGCCCATGCCGACAATGCCGGCCTCGGACACCATCTTCTTGAGCTCATCGGGCGAGAGCTGCAGGTAGTCCGTCGTTTCCTTGAGCCCGGCTATCCACTCGTCCTTGCCGTCGCTCTCGATCACCACGGCGGCCATGTCCGTCCCCATCGAGTGCGGGAAGCTCCCGATGGCGGCCACTTTGCCGGACACGGTGGCGTGGACCGGCGCCGATACGAAGCCGCCGCTTTCGCCGATCTTCTCCCCCTTCTTGACC
>JAAXXJ010000373.1 GCA_013334545.1 Nitrospirota bacterium
CGAGGTAGTGCATTTCCCAGAAGGGGTCGGTGATGCTGTCCCGGCGGACGTGGCCGCCGGTGCTGGGGGCGTGAACGAACTGGTCATTGCCGACATAGATGCCGACATGGGAGTATTTCTTGCCTTCCTGGATAAAGAACAGCAGGTCGCCCTTCCGGGCGTTCCGGAGCCCCACGGAGCGGGTGCTGTTCCTGAGCGCCGAGGTCCCGTGGGGCACGTCCATCCCTGCCGTGAGATAGCTGTACCGCACCAGACCGCTGCAGTCGAACCCTCCGGGCGTTTCGCCCTTGAACCGGTAGGGCCGTCCGACCATGGCGAGCGCCGTGTCCGCGGCCTTGTCGCCCGCCGATGCGGAGTAGCCGGTCACCCGCTTTGACGGCGCAACAGCGCAGCCGGCAGCAAGAAGCCCGGCGATGCCCAGTATGATCAGGACCTTTCGCATTCTCTCTCCAGGAACCGCCACATAGTAACGGGTGCGGCCGGTGAAGTCAATGGCCGACTAATCAAGGAGCGAGCGATGAGGATAATGGTCGTTCCTTGAGGATCGAAGCTTCCCTGCATGTTGCTGACGGGAGCTTCAACCCGCTGGCCAAACCCCGTTCTCATGCTCCCGCCCGCTTCCCAGAAATCCCTTGACCCTGCCTAAGCTCCCTGTTATAGTTTTGCGCATGAAGCACAAGATCACCTTCGTCCCCGACAACGTCACCATCGAGATGGAGCACAACGGCAGCCTTTTCAAGGCCTTCAAGGCTGCCGGCGTCTATGTGCTCTCCTCGTGCGGCGGCAAGGGCAACTGCGGGAAGTGCAAGGTCATCGTGAAGCAAGGCACCGTGGAGCCGGGCAAATCCCGTTCGTACCTCAGCACCGAGGAGGCGGAGCGCGGCTATGTCCTGGCCTGCCATTCCCACGTCCTGACCGACCTGACCGTGGAGGTCCCGCCAGAGTCCCGGATGCAGGCTAAGCACAAGATCGCCACGGGCGCGAACACGGATGCATTGTTCAAGCTCCTCCGCGAGGCGGGCGGCTGCCTCGACTCCCGCATCATCCGCGTCTATATGGAGCTTTCCCCTCCCACCCTTGACGACAACATCGCGGACATTGAACGCATCCGCCGCGCCCTCGACGAACGGGGCTTCGAAGCCGACCACCTGCACCTGAACTTTCTGGTCCTCCGGAAGCTCTCCCAGGTCCTTCGCGATGCTGGCTGGAAGGTCACGATCTCGCTCTTTTACGTGGGGGATGTCAGCGAAGTGCTGGACATCTTCCCGGGCAATGTCACCAAGAAGCGCTTCGGCGCTGCCGTGGACATCGGCACCACCACCCTCGTCGTGTACCTCGTGAACATGACCACCGGCCAGATCGTCGACACCGCGTCCCTGTACAACCCCCAGGTGAAGTGCGGCGACGACGTGATCACCCGCATCGTGTACGCCACCGAGCAAAACGGGCTCCAGGAGCTGCAGGAGCTTGCCGTGGGCAGCGTCAGCACCATGCTCACGGAGCTATCGCACAAGCACGGCATCGATCCGGGGATGGTCGACTATCTCGTCGTCGCGGGCAACACCACGATGAACCACCTGTTCTACGGCATCGATCCACAGCATATCCGCGAGGAACCCTACATCCCCACGGCCACCTTCTTTCCGCTCATCCGCGGCAAGAGCATCGGCCTGTCCACTGACCCCCAGGCCGTCGTCTATGCCATGCCGAACGTCGCCAGCTACGTGGGCGGTGACATTACGGCCGGCGTGCTCGTCTCGCAGATGCACAAGCAGGAGAAGGTCTCGCTCTTCATCGACGTGGGCACCAACGGCGAGATCGTGCTGGGGAACAAGGAATGGCTCGTGACCGCTGCCTGCTCGGCCGGGCCCGCTTTCGAGGGGAGCGGCATCAAGTTCGGCATGCGCGCCATGGAAGGCGCCATCGAGGAAGTGGAGATCGACCCGAAGACCTTCGAGGTGAACTACCAGGTCATCGGCGACACGAAGCCCATTGGCATCTGCGGCTCCGGCATGATCGACGCCCTGGCGGAGATGTACCTGACCGGCGTCATCGACCAGAAGGGCAGGATCCGTGAGGAGATCAAGTCCAAGCGCATTCGGCGGGGTGAGAACGGACTGGAGTTCGTGCTTGCCTGGCGGGTGGAAAGCGCGATCAACAAGGAGATCGTGCTGACCGAGGTGGACCTGGACAACCTGATCCGCGCCAAGGCCGCCATCTACGCCGGCTTCGGCACCCTGCTTGCGCACATGGAGATGAAGTTCGCCGACGTGGACAAGGTCTACATCGCCGGCGGGTTCGGGCGGTACATCGACGTGGAACGCGCCATCACCATCGGCCTGCTGCCCGACCTGGCTCCGCAAAAGTTCCAATTCCTCGGCAATACCTCCATCATGGGCGCATACTACGCGCTGCTGTGCGACCGGCTCCGCCACGAGGCCGAGGCGATCGCGCGCCGGATGACCTATGTCGAGCTTTCGGTCTCCCGGAGCTTCATGGACGAGTACATGTCCGCCCTCTTCCTCCCCCACACCAACCTCGACGCGTTTCCCTCGGTAAAGCACCAGATGAGGAAGGCGAAGACCTGGTATCCTCCCGAGTAGGACGTCCTCGTACTATCACCAATCAAAAAGGCAGTCCGATGCATTCCGCATCTTGACAGCCGTCAACTACAAGTCCGCAGGTATTACCAGTCGAAACTGTTAACGATTATCGGTCGTAAATGTGACTGCTGTTCTGCCGGAGCAATGGTGCTTTATCAACCCAACTGCATACGGACATTGACATCGTTTCTGTACCCGTCCTGATTTCAGGGACGAAAGTTTTCAAAACCATCGCACTACACCAGCATCAAACCCAAAATCGGGTCCGCCGTTATTCAATGATAAAGATTTGACCCCATTAGTCCCTATGACCCTCCACAGTTAACCATTTGCTTCTCTATCGAGCCTTCTCGATATT
>JAAXXJ010000374.1 GCA_013334545.1 Nitrospirota bacterium
CATTGCCTCCGAACTTCCTGAATTCCGGGTCGCCGGACCTCTCCCTTTGCTGTTGCCTTGACTATATCCATGTGGCTTCCTCGTGTCATCTGGACAGGTACTGCGTTGGAATTGATCCCACTCAACGGCGTCCACACCCGGCACCTGCTGCCGGCCTGCCAAAGACATACTCTTTGCGGGGTACAGGCCTATACCGAGACAAAATTCTTGATGCTTGAGACGAATTCCCGGGCGCCCTCAACATGGACGGCTGCTTCCTGCGACGAAACATCAACCAGTTCCTTGTAGTCGATGGTCTGCCGGGCTTCGAAGGTCTTATGGAGGAGTTTTGACAGGCGGGTATCGAGTTTGCCGGTATGAACAAACTCTTTGTCGAAGATGGAAATGACCCCGGCGTGTTTGGAGGTCTGTAGGTTGATGCCGGACTTAAGAAAAAGCGCCAGCACCGCGTAGAACATCGCATAGTAAGCGCGATTGGAAGGTGAACGGGGGCTGAAACCGTTTGCGAGCATGCGCTCCGCATCGGCAAGGGTTTCCTCCCGTATCCGGAAGGAGAGCAGGACCTTCCGGTCCGTCATACGGGTACTCCTTCGTCGGCGATCGCCTTGACGATTGACGAGGCCCGCAGCGGCGATCGCTCCAGCTCATCCCGAGTGAAAATGCGCGGTGAGATGACCATATCGTTCTGATATCCCACTTCCCACACGATATCCGAGATCTCCTCCTTGAGCGAAGGACTGAGGGCTTCCACCTCGATGAACACATCGAGATCGGAATACTCGTCATCGTCGCCGCGCGCACGCGAACCGAAGACCTTGAAGTCAACGAGCTGAACAATAGCGGAAAGGCGCCGCTTCAGCTCCACCGCGACAATACGGTCTTTTTCTCGCATGCGTAAGTCCTCATGGGAAAACAGTACTATAACCGGACTAGAAAATCAAGTTTCCCGATCCCATGCCGTCATGTCCGCTTCGCAAACCCGCCTTCGAATTCGAACGCCTCCACAGGCCTGTGAAGAAATCCCCTTGCTTGACGGCTTGCCGGCGAACCTCGGGGATCACCCGGTTACCCTTCGTCTCCGCCGTGAGCAGGCCCTTCCTTGTACGCTCGTATAGCCTCAATAAACTCCCTGCCATACCGCTCAAGCTTGACATCCCCCACGCCGGTGATCTGCCGCATATCGGATTCGGTCGTCGGGAAATGCCTGCACATCTCATGAAGCGTCCTGTCGGAAAAGATCACGAAGGGAGGAACCTCCTGCTCTTCGGCAAATTTTTTCCGGACGATGCGAAGCCTCTCAAAGAGCGCTCTATCGGAACTGCCCAGATCACCGACCTGCTTCCGTCGGCCTTTTGTTTTCGCTTCTTCCCGTTTGATGCCCGATATCTGTTCTTGACCTGTCAGCAAGGTTGCGCCCTTCGGCGTCAGTTTCAGCACCGGGTAACGGTCCCCGTCCTGTCTGATCAACTCCTGGGCCAGAAGTTCGTCTACAATGAATCGCCAGTGCATCTTGTCGCGATGCCTTCCGGCGCCGAAGGTCTTGATCTGGTCATGCCCGAGTTCCCTGACGCGCTTAGTGTCCGCGCCCATGACGACGTCGATAACATGATTGATGCCGAACCGTTCATTGGTCCTCGCCATGGCCGACATGATGATCCTGGCGTCCGTCGAGATATCGGTTTGCCTGACCAGGCCGGTGCAGATATCGCAGGCCCTGCAGTTCTCCTCGGGATAGGCCTCCCCGAAAAAAGCGAGGAGCTGCTTTCTTCTGCAAACGTTATGCGAGGCGAACCGCACGGTCTGGTTCAATTTTTCCATGACGATCGCGCGTTCAGCGTCGTCCTGCACCTGGTCGATGAAATACCGTATCTTCGGGATGTCGCCCCTGCTGAAATAGAGCAGACAATGGGCCGGTTCTCCGTCGCGTCCCGCGCGCCCCGTTTCCTGGTAATATCCTTCGATGTTCCTGGGCAGATCGGCGTGGACCACGAACCGGACGTTCGACTTGTCGATGCCCATGCCGAAGGCGATCGTCGCCACGATGACGGACACCTCGTCCCGGTTGAACGCCTCCTGGTTCCGCTCCCGCGCCTCCGGGGGCAGTCCCGCGTGATAGGCCAGCGCCCTGATGCCGCGGGACGCGAGGAAGGCTGCGGTTGCATCGACCGAGTCGCGGGTAGTGCGGTAGATGATCCCCGCTTCTTTCTCGTGGTCCTTCAGGAATGCCAGCAGCTGCTCTTCTACACCGGATTTGGCTTCCACCTGATAGAAGAGGTTGGGCCGGTTGAACGAAGCGCGCACGACCCGGGGGGTTCTGAGCCCGATCGTGTTGATGATGTCCTGCTGGACCTTTTGCGTGGCCGTGGCAGTGAAGGCGGCGACCGGGACGCCGGGGAAGAGCGTTGGAATGGCGGACAGGCCGAGGTAATCAGGCCGGAAATCGTGGCCCCACTCCGAAATGCAGTGCGCCTCGTCGATGGCAAAGAGCGCAAGGGGGATGCCCTTCAGCGTCTCAAGGAACTGCGGCATGGCGAACCGTTCCGGCGCAATGTAGAGGATCTTCAGACGGTTGCTTTTCAGCTCGCGGTACAGGTCCGTTATCTCCCGCTGACCAAGCGAGCTGTTCATGAACGCAGCGGCAATGCCGTTCGCCCTCGCCGCATCCACCTGGTCCTTCATCAGCGAGATAAGCGGGCTGATAATGATCGTCGTCCCCTGCAGCAGGAGCGCCGGCAGTTGATAGCACAGGGACTTCCCCCCGCCTGTCGGCATGACCGCGAAGACGTCCCGCTTGTTCAGAATGGCGCTGACAATCATTTCCTGGTTCGGACGGAAAGACTCAAAACCGAAGACCGTGCGGAGGGTATGGTGGACCGGGGAAATTCCGGTTGTTGTGCCAGCACCCATGATTTCCCTTTCAGACTCTTGCTAATGAGAGCACAGT
>JAAXXJ010000375.1 GCA_013334545.1 Nitrospirota bacterium
AGCTCCTGGATACGAAAGCATGCCCCGCACGTGTATCGCTTTATCCGGAACAACGTCAGAACGGAGATCGGCGGCATAGACTGGGATACAGTCACCCAGCATTGGACCGTAGCGTACAGCGAAAATGGCATGCATCGCGCAAGGGCAGACCGACAAAAGGTGTCAGGGACAGTAAGGCAGTCAGGATCATTCTGGAGAGATATCACGACAAACTTTATACGTTTCTTTCTCCGGTGAATGTACATGATGAGCAGGCAAGGGATATCATCAGTATCGCATTGGTAAGAATTGCTCAACGGGGAAACGCGGCTGCCAAACGGGAAATTACCAAGCTGCTCAGGTTTACGATCGATGCGTGGATCGAACAGTGCCCAGAGCTATCGTGCTGGGACGGTCGGTACGACATGATCCAGGAACGCATTGAGTGCTGTATCCGCCGCTACCGTTATTCGGGATCGTTCATGGCGTATCTGTTCAAGTCGCTTGAATATGCAGGCAGGGGTCTTCGGCCGATCGTGGCATATTCACTCGATGATTTCATGTATTCTCGAAAGGCTATCAGGATCCACAGAGGCCATTGAAGGCTACAGAGGGTTCGTCATGAACTGATGGAATGTTATACCGGGTTGACGGCCTAGTTGTTGAGTATAGCTGCGCTGATCTCGTTGAGGATATCTGTGAGGGAAGGTTGCGTCGATGGACTTACTCTATTGGGTAAATGTTTATGATGCGGGAACGTTGGTGCTTCGCGATGATGTGGTGCGTTGTCGTAGCGGAAGACCATCCGGCCTTTCTTGTCCATGTACTGAAACCGGTATTTATCCACAGCCATCTTGTTGCGCATTTCCACGGCGAAGACCGCGATCTCCAGGACCGACAGGTCCGAGAACATAATGGTTCCTGTTACGTAGATCGTCTTGCCGTCTGGGCCGAGTCGTTTTTGCAGAGTGGAAGAGAGGATCGTTGGATGGAACCCGATGACCTTTTCAATATCGTCAAGATATCGCTGGATCATCTGATCGCGGTGCGGAGCGCCGTCTGGGTCTTCTGCCATTGCGCAAGGAGCCGGGAAAAGGCATACCAGTCGAAGTAATCGGCATCATCGCCGATCTCTCCGGTCTCAAAGCGCTTCAAGAAGGTGTTGGTGGTGATGCGATATTTGCGCTCAAACTCCTTCGTCGCCTTTTTATAGTAGGCTATAGCGCTTGAACACAGCGCGTATTCGCGAACAAGTGAGTTTTTTGTTTCCCGTGTAAGTTGCATGCGTTATTTATAATCCATGTATCCCACCGTGTCAAGGCGGTTTTTCACGGAAGTCCTGGTTTCGGCTGTCATTGACCAATTGGGCAGGCGCTGGCCCGTTGCTGTCTCATCGCGGCCCGACCGCCCTCCTGATCTCCTCGATGTTCACCTTCCGTATATACTCCGGGATGTTCCGATAGAGCGAGTGATACCCGTAGCCGCCCTTCATCAGCTCCTCGATCGCTTCGTCCTTTGACCAGTTCTGGTACAGGATGCGGTAGAGGGCGCTCACGAGGCCCGTGCGGTCGGAGCCATGCCAGCAGTGGATCAGGACTGGACCCTTCGCAGTCCTGATGATCCGCAGGGCCCCGGCCACCTGTTCGTCCTTGATCTCGCCTGCCTCCATCTTGACGCGGTGGAGCGTCAATCCCAGGCCTTTCGCGTCCTTGTCATCAGCATGATGGTCCCGGAAGCTCAGCACGTTCGAAATGCCGAACGCCTTCAGTTCCTGGAATCCCTTGCGGTCCGGCTGGGCCGAGCGGTAGACCTTCTCGTCGAGCCGATAGAAGTTCTTGAGATGCTGTGATCGGACCGGCGTTGCCCATTCGGTCGGCCGGGCGGGCTGTTCTGCCGCAACGGGAAGCGCCGCAATGGTCACGACGCACACCAGGAGGATGTTTCGCATTAGTGATCTCATCAGGTGTCGTCACCTCGACCTTTCATGGGCAACGTTCCGTGGTGCTCAGCGCAGTATCCCCCGGGATGCCTCTTCCAATACTCATCCAGTTTCTTCCGGACCTGCTCCCGCTCCTCATCGCTCAGCGGCATGTAGCCCCGGCCGTAAGGCCAGCCGTAGGCCCATCGATACCAGGCGGGGAAGACCGGATGGCCGCCGGCACGGACGCCGAGGTACATGGTCTCGGCAAGCGCATTGTCCCCGGTGCGCTCGAGCACGAGCCATGGGATGGCCACCGCAGAGACGCCGTTACCAGCCCCCGAGATGACGACGCTCGCCTCGAGAAGCATGAAGGGCGTGCGAGAACGCGTGTCGCTTGCGATGGCGGACCGTCCCTGTCTGAGTCGATACGTCGCCTGCCGCGCGGACGCAGCGCTTCAGAGTCTATCCTGCACGTGCCGAGGGCCGGAGGGACACGTCGGCAACCGGAGCGGGCAGACGCTCCGCAACGCATATCGGCTCACGCGGTTCGCCGCGTTGGGTGTCGGAGTCAAGGTGCGAGACGATCATGCGTGCATGGCGCCGCGTTGCGGTCTTGCCGGGAAGCGCAGCTCTTCACTGCGATCACTGCGGGTGTCGTTCGAACGTGGTGCGCTTGACCTGCGCGCCAACAGCTTGCTGCGCGAAGCGCGATGACGCGTCTGCGTGTCAGGTTGAAGCGCTTGTGAGGCGTCGGCGTGTCCGAAATAGTTGACATCGAACGTGCGCACAGGGATTCTGATGATGTCATGTATTTCTTACACTCAGGAGCTGAGAATGAGTTCTTCATTTCAGGAGAAGAGTCTCTGGTTGATGCTCACCAGCCTCGTGACGGTGTTCGGATTCTACTTCACAAGTGCACTGCCGGCCGAGGGAGCGAACGTGGGACCGCGGCAGATGTCACTGTTCATCGTCGCCGTCGTGCTGGTGATGGGCATGGGCCACCTCGCGGTCGCCCGGTACAACGTGCTCGCGCTGG
>JAAXXJ010000376.1 GCA_013334545.1 Nitrospirota bacterium
TCATGACCCCGCAGCGGATCTTTCAGGTTGCTGTACGTGAAGCGGTATGACTTACGATAGACCCGCCGGCAGGCTGGCATAAATGGCCTGCCGGGCGGATTCTATCCGGTACACCGGGTATGATTGACAAAAGGGGTTCACAAGCGCGTGTTGTGCCCCGGAGCAAGAGGGTGATGCGGCAGGAGTGAAGCAGTTGCACTGCACCGGGCAGCGGTGAACGGAAGCCGCATGCCCTCATGCGGAGGGCGTAAAACAGACGCTTTCTTCCAGCTGGCGATTGTCTTTTCCCCGGCAGCGCTCGTAATGGCTGAAGCAAGGAGTGATCCGGTATCCGGCTCACTCTTTGCGAACGGACAAGGGGTGGCGTGAGGCTCGATTGACGGAAGGGGAAATCCACTGTTTTGTTATGACCCGTATCGCCATGATCGCCATGAATGATTATTATCCATGCCAGCGGTATTGTGTATGCTGTCGTGAAATATTGAAAACCGGCTGGTAACCATATCTTTTAACGTTCAAATGAACTCGGGCGAAGCTGGCGCTGCGGAGCCCATGACAACGTTTCTATCTGATATGATGATTCTACCTGAAATCGGAATAGCGGTAAAGGACGCTCTTGATGCCGGCCAGAGTATTCTGCAGGAAACGTTTGTATTTTGATAAAAGTAACATAAGTGTTACCATAACATATGGATAAACAAGTGGAAGTTATCGAAGCCCTTGATTGTAGTGGGAAAAGCCCGTTTCAAGAGTGGTTTGATTCGCTTGATGCAGTTACTGCTGCACGTGTAGCTGTCTTTGTTGAGCGCGTGATTCAGGGCAACCATTCCAACGTTGCACCGATCGGCGGAGGATTATCAGAGATAAAAATGGATTTCGGTCCAGGGCATCGGGTTTACTTCGGCACACGAGGCAAGTACCTGATGATTCTTTTAGGGGGGAGTGGCAAAAAGGGGCAGAGTAAGGCAATAGCCAACGCAAAGCGGTTATGGAAAGAGTACCTTGCGGCAGACAAGATGTCGCGCAAGTCTAAATGAAGGAAACTATTATGGCTTTAACGAAATCATACAAAGACACGATAAAAGCTCGGGTTGAACGAGATCCTGAGTTTAGAGCGGCATTGTTTGAAGAAGCGATGACAGCTTTTCTCAATGACGAAACCGGAGTAGGCAAAGCTCTGTTGAAGGATCTGGTTCATTCGACCATTGGATTTGAAGGGTTAGCACATGAGCTTAACAAGTCCAGTAAAAGCCTTCACCGGATGCTTGCGCCATCTGGCAATCCTACGATTGGTAATTTCTTTCAAATGATTGGCGCTATCAAGCGCACAGGAAATCTTGAACTGACCTTGAAGTCATGTCCACATAAGATCGATAAGGTTCACTGACCGGTGAGAAGATATTCCATCGTGCTCAATAATACGGGGAAAGAACAGAGGAGCCTTCCCGTCAGAACTCCAGAATTGGTTTTGGCATGAATGGCAGAGGGGAGAAATATACTATGGGATTAGAATCCAAGACAGATGCAGAAGTGAAACCTCCGGATCAGGGAGAATAACTCTTTGACAGGTATGTTGTTGTATAGATGTATTGAAGGAGTGTGTGATTGTCAGCATGTAAACATGATAACATGTTGTTATGTTGTAATGGCAGATTGTTCGAAATGCAACAATCTGCCGTGTTAGTTCTATCTGTGATATTTAGTAAAGCGGGGGAGAGGGGAAGAAGAGCCCCGGATCAACCGGGGTCTTCGTTGTGGTGGCCGATAATGTAATCGGCAGCCCTCTGCGCTTTCGAGCCTGCGTGGACGATATACTTCGGATCGGCTTTCAGTATCTCGAGCCATCCGGCAAGATAGGCCGCCGAACTCTCCAGCGTCTGCTGGCCGATGCCTGTCATTCCGCAGAGGAACGAGGATGCCATCTCGGCGACCAGCTCCTCCTCCGAATATTCGTGCGAGCCGAATCCCCAGTTTCTTGTCACGCCCTCTCGCTGCAAGCGCGATAGATGGCCGGTACTGTGCGCCAGCTCGTGGAACAGGGTGCCGTAGAACTCCTCGCTGCTGACGAAGCTCTGCATGGCCGGCATCGTCACCTCGTCACGGGACGGCGAGTAACTCGCCTTGTTCCCATCGAAGCGGATCACCGGCAGATTCGGCATGTTCCGGACGATCTCCTCAGCAGCACCAATCGGCGTGATAGCCTCGGCACCAGAATCCGGCACATCGATCCCCTCGACACCGGAAACCGGATATACCCGGTAATATCGAAGCAGCGGAATCCTCTCGATCTCGCCGCTTTTCCGGTTCTCCAGTTCGAAGATCTTCCAGAACACGACCGGAAACCCCTTGCACCGGATCTTTCCGCCCAGCGCTTCAGCCTGCTTCCGGGTGACGAAATACTCACTTCCTGCCGAGGAGAGCAGCAGAAGGTTGATACCTCGGTACTCCCTGCCGGATACCAGATTCTTCGGTAAACCCGAATGCCACGGCTGACGCCATGGAACGACACCCTTTTCAAGCTGGGCGATGATCTGAGCGGTGATGATCTCATAAACAGAAGTAGACATGACAGCCTCCATAGGATAGTATTGATGCAATGCGAACGTGCACTACAGCAACAGGGCACCAGCGAGGACGGCAGGAGTGCATGACCTGAACGCCGGGCTGCCCATACAGGCTACCCGCCCCAGCGACAGCGGGTGGAGGAGCCACGGCAGCCTCAAGCCGGTGAGAGAACCGCCAAGCCATTTTTCCGACAGGAAAAAAGGAAGAACCACTGACAACAGACCTTTGCCGCACTGGAGCGCTCATGACCCCGCAGCGGATCTTTCAGGTTGCTGTACGTGAAGCGGTATGACTTACGATAGACCCGCCGGCAGGCTGGCATAAATGGCCTGCCGGGCGGATTCTATCCGGTACACCGGGTATGATTGA
>JAAXXJ010000084.1 GCA_013334545.1 Nitrospirota bacterium
CACCACGATCAATCCGAACCAGGTCCTTGCCCTGGTCCTCGACTACCTGTGCAGGACGCGGGGATGGAAGGGTGGCGCGGCGCGCTCCATCGCGACGTCCCACCTCGTGGATGCCGTCGCCAAGAAGCATGGCATCGAGGTCTACGAGACCGGGGTTGGCTTCAAGTACATCGGCGATCTGCTCGTTCAGGGAAAGATCATTTTTGGCGGAGAAGAGAGCGCAGGGATGACGATCAAGGATCATGTTCCCGAGAAGGACGGAATCCTTGCGTGCATGCTCGTTGCAGAGATGGTGGCGAAGGAGCGGAAGTCCGTGAAGGATCTCCTGAAGCGGCTGTATAAAGAGGTCGGCGTCATCCTGAACCAGCGCATCAACATCCATCTGACCGAGGCGAACCGCAAGGCGGTCGGCGACCGGCTCAGCCAGCCGCTGACCGAACTGGACGGGCTCCGCGTCAAGGGCAAGAAGACGACCGCGGACGGAACAAAGTACATGCTCGAGGACGACAGCTGGGTACTGATGCGCGCTTCAGGCACCGAACCTGTTGTTCGGCTCTATGTGGAGTCCTCATCGGAAGAAAAGATCAGCGTGCTGGTCGAGGCCGGCAGGAAGTTCATTCTGGGGTTGTAAGAAAACACGAAGTTGGGAAGGTAGGAAGTTGGGAAGTTAGGCGGTCCTATGGTTCTTCTCAACCTCCCATTCTCCCAACCTCTCACCATCGGATCATAAGGGGGTTTCATGAGCGAGATCATTGATGTCTATGCGCGTGAGGTACTGGATTCACGCGGCAATCCCACGGTCGAGGCCGATGTCATTCTGGAGAGCGGTGTTCTGGGGCGGGCGATCGTGCCCAGTGGCGCCTCTACCGGCGAGCGTGAGGCCCTGGAACTTCGGGATGGCGGCTCGCGATACCTCGGCAAGGGCGTCAGGAAGGCCGTGAACAACGTCATCGAGGTCATCGGCCCGGTCATCACCGGCATGGACGCGGCCGAGCAGGCGGTCATCGACAGCACCATGATCACGCTGGACGGGACCGAGACGAAGAAGAAGCTCGGCGCCAACGCCATCCTGGCAGTGTCCCTCGCCGTTGCCAAGGCGGCTGCCGAGGAAGCCGGCCTGCCGCTCTACCAGTACCTGGGAGGGCCGAACGCCAAGGAACTGCCGGTTCCCATGATGAACGTGCTGAACGGCGGCGCACATGCTGACAACAACGTGGACTTCCAGGAGTTCATGATCATCCCTGCGGGAGCGAAGAACTGCACCGATGCCATCCGCATCGGCGCCGAGGTGTTCCACAATCTGAAGGCGGTCCTGAAGAAGAAGGGCCACAACACCGCCGTCGGCGACGAGGGCGGATTCGCACCGAACCTCCGGTCGAACGAGGAGGCCTGCCAGGTCATCCTCGAGGCGGTCCAGAAGGCCGGGTACAAGGCAGGCAAGGATGTGTTCCTGGGCCTCGACGTGGCGTCCAGCGAGTTCTACAAGAACGGCGTTTACGACCTCAAGGGCGAAGGCAAGAAGATGACGGCCGACAGGATGATCAAGTTCTACGAAAGCTGGGTGCGGCAGTACCCCATCGTCACGATCGAGGACGGCATGTCGGAGAAGGACTGGAAAGGATGGAAGACGCTGACCGATCACCTGGGCAAGAAGATCCAGCTCGTGGGCGACGATGTCTTCGTGACCAACACGAAAATCTTCAGGAAAGGCATCGATGAGGGCATCGCCAACTCCATACTGATCAAACTGAACCAGATCGGCACGCTCACCGAGACCTTGGATGCCATCGAGATGGCGAAACGGGCAGGCTATACGGCTGTGGTCTCGCACCGTTCCGGCGAAAGCGAGGACGCCACGATTGCCGACCTGGCCGTGGCCACGAACGCAGGCCAGATCAAGACCGGTTCCCTGTCAAGGACCGACCGCATCGCCAAGTACAACCAGCTCATCCGCATCGAAGAGGAACTGGGCGACGCCGCGACATATCGTGGCAGGGATGTTTTCTACCGTATAAAAAAGTAACGAGTGATGCTCAGGAACCGGTGATCAGAGGAACCCTTTCGATCGCCGGCTTTTTTATTGCGAACTATGAACAGGAAGACATTTGAACAACGGGTGGAGAGGGCCCTTAAGCGACTTCCGAAGAAGTTCCTCGATGCGCTGGAGAATATCGCTATCGAGGTCGAGGACGAGCCGCCGCAGGATGTCCTTGACGACATGGGGATCGAGGATGGGGCGCTTTATGGGCTGTACCAGGGGGTTCCGCTCACGGAACGGGAATGGAACTTCGGGAACGTTTTGCCCGATCGGATCACGATCTACCAGGGGCCCATCGAGCGGGACACGCGGAACGATGAGGAGATCGAGGAAATCGTGCTCGACACCGTCGTGCACGAGATAGGGCACTATTTTGGATTTGATGATGAAACGCTGTATGGAATTGAGGACGCAAAGGCGGAGAGGAAAAAGCGACGAAGTTGAGAGGTTGGGAAGTTGGGAGGATGAGTAAGAACGAAAGCGGTAAACGTTAAAAACAGAACTTTTCGTGCGACTTTTCCATTGCGTTCAACATAGCCATAATTCCCTCATACTCCTCGTCAAGACGACGAAATACATCATTGTTTATGTACTTGCAAGCGAGGGAAAACTCGAGCCAGCTTTGGGTTTCCGAAGCTTCCTGCATCGAATCAGTCAGCTTGTTGCGAAATACGGCAGGGTATTTTCTCTTACGCCATGCTTCGGCAAGATTTGCGCAAACGGAGCGGGATGATCGTCTGATTTGATCTGTCAAGGAGTATCTTTCTTCTGGCGGAAACGTTCTGGTGATTTCGAAAATGTTCATTGCAGCTTCAAATGCCTTGCGGTAAACGTCCAGGTCTCTGAAGTGCTGTATTCGTTTCGATTTCGGCATCGAAGATTTCCCAACTTCCCATCTTCTCAACTTCCCATCTTCGCGTATTTCTGAAGTATCTTATCGATGATCCCCGTTGTCGATTGACCTTCCACGAACGGAACGTTCACGACCTTCCCGCCCCGCGCCTCCACAACGTCCCTTCCAATGATCTTCTCGATCGGCCAGTCGCCGCCTTTGACCAGCACGTCCGGCTGCAGCGCTGAAATGACCTTGTAGGGGTCCGGTTCGCTGAAGATGGTGACGAAATCAACGGACTCGAGGGCGGCAAGGGCCTCGGCGCGTTCTTGCTGGGAATTGATGGGGCGCTTCTCGCCTTTGATCGTGCTGACCGATGCGTCGCTGTTCACGGCAACGACCAGGATGTCTCCGAAGGAGCGTGCGATGGCGAGGTAACGGGTGTGGCCGGTGTGAATGAGATCGAAACAGCCGTTCGTGAAGACGATCTTCTTCCCGGCTGCGCGGAGGATGGCAAGAAGGGGCCGGAGCTCTTCGACGGTCTTGACCTTGGTCTGCATAGCGAACTATACACCAAAAACAGCAGGGAAGGCAAGAAGACAGCACGGCCGCCCGGTGGGGGCCGTGACCGGCCCCTGCCCGGTCAGCCCTTGTTGCTTTCGTAGATCTCGTTGAACAGCGGATTGATCTTTTGAAAGGCATTCAGGACAGCCGGGTCAAAATGGGACGGCATGGTGCGTTCATCGCCCCGCGTGATGATAGTGCAGGTCTCCTCGTGGGTGTATCCCGCCTTGTATGGACGGGCACTACGCAGCGCATCGTACTGGTCGGCGAGCATGACGATCCGGCCTTCGATGGGGATCCTGTCACCCTGAAGCCCCCGGGGATAGCCGCCGCCGTCATAGCGCTCGTGATGGTTCAGCGCGACCGAGGCGGCGAGCTGGATCGCCGGATAATCGGACCCGGAAAGGATCTGTTCTCCCATCGTCGTGTGGGTTTTCATGAACTCATACTCATCCTTGGTCAACGGTCCCGCTTTCAGCAGGATGCTGTCGGGGATGCCGATCTTACCCAGGTCATGCATGGAGCTCGCAAAGGTCAACTTCTCGACGAAGTCCGCATCGAGGGACAGCTCTTCCGCGATCTTGTTCGAGTAGAGCCCGATGCGGGAGATGTGGGCTCCTGTGGATGTATCGCGGTATTCGGCCACGACCGTGAGCCTGGTGATGATCTCACGGCTCATGTTCTTTACCATGACCAGGGCGTCGGACAGCTCCTGGGTCCTCGTCCGAACGGTCTCTTCCAGGGTCTTCTTATAGTCGCGCTCCATCTGGATCAGGTCGGAATATTTCACCGCCTTTTCGATGGTATGGAGGAGATAGTCCGCGTTGTAGGGTTTTGTGATGAAGTCGAACGCACCCTTCTTGATGGCGTCGACGGCCACGTCAAGTTCGGCGTAGGCGGTCATGAGAATGACCGGGATCTGGGAGTCGAACTTGTGGATCATGCCAAGCAGCTCCACGCCGGTCAAACCGGGCATCTTGATGTCCGTCAGGACGACGTCGATGGGCGTCCGCTGGATCTCCTGGACGGCGCTGTTGGCGTTGTTGCAGGTCTTCACGTTGAAGCCGAAGGTGCGCAGCAGCGTCGAGATGGATTCGAGCACATAGGGGTCGTCATCGACCACGAGGATCATACTACTTTTAGCGGTCATGATTCGAGCACCTCTCTGATCTTTCTGAGCAGGTCCGTGGGCGAGACCGGCTTCGAGATGAACGGGACGCCGTTGCCCAGCAGGCCCTTGTTGAGGACGATGTCGGAGGTATAACCGCTGGTGAACAGGACGCGAGTCTCCGGCCGCAGGCGTATGATCTCTTCATAGACCGCCTTCCCGTCCCTCTTGGGCATGACGACGTCGAGCATGACGAGGTCGATGGGGCCGGGGTTCTCGCGGAACAGGCGCATCGCCTCGTCGCCATCGGCCGCGGCGACAACGTGGTAGCCGAATTGCTCCAATACCGATGTGGTGACCTTCCGTACGGCTGCGTCGTCCTCGGCGAGAAGCACCGTTTCGCCGTTTCCCTCGGGAATGAGAGGCGCCGCCGCAGAATCGGCGAACCGGACGCCGGCAAGGGGAAGATACATGCGGAAGGTGGACCCGATACCCGGCTCACTGTATACGTTCACAAAGCCATGATGACGTTTAACGACTGCGTACACGATGGCCAGTCCGAGGCCGAGCCCTTTTCCGGTGTCCTTGGTAGTGAAGAAAGGCTCGAAGACCTTTTTCCGCGTCTCTTCGTCTAAACCGGTCCCGGTGTCTGTTACCGCTACAACTGCGTAGGAACCTTTGGTCCCATACCCGTGAATGGCGATGAATGTATCCTCCAGTTCCATCGTTCCGGTCGTAAGGCTGACCGTACCACCGGACGGCATGGCATCACGCGCATTGGACAACAAGTTCATCAGGCAGTGCTCGATCTCGCCCTCATCTGCCATGATGGTCAGAGCAGTATTGGCTGTCATCACTTCGACTGCGATCCCGCTGCCTGAATCCTTCGAGAATGCCGCAGCGGTCCGCCGCACGGTTTCATTGAGGTCGACGGGCTGCAGGCTCAGGAGCTGTCTGCTTCCGAAGGACAGGAGTCCCTTCGTGATCCCGGACGCCCGGTCGGCGGCCGCCAGGATCTGGACGGCCATCGGGTGAAGGGGATCGCTCTCGGAAAGCTTCATTTTGAGCACATTCCCATAGCCAACGATCGCTGTGAGGATGTTATTGAAATCATGGGCGACACCGCTCGTGAGTGTCGAGATCGCCTCCATCTTCTGTTCGTACCGGGCCTTGCCCTCGCGATGGACCCTTTCAGTCGTGTCCCGTGTCACGGCGAGGATGCCGGTGATGGAATCATCGGAATCCCGGAAGGGGATGGCATCGGTATCAAGCCAGCGGCGGGTGCCCAGCAGTCCGGTGATCTGGTATTCCAGCGATTCGGACGCGCCCTCGGACACTCTCCGGATGAGGGTCTGGAAGGAGGACCGGAACTCGGGTGCGACGATGTGCTGGAACGGCTTGTCACGGATCCGATCGAAGGCATCGGCTTCGACCATGAAAAGACCTGCCGTGTTCATCTCCCTGATGGAACCATCGGGCCCCAGGAGCATGACGCAGACCGGCAGCGAATCGATGACGTCTCTGAAATGGTCGGTCTTGCTCATCGAAGGTCCTTCCGCCTGAACGTTCCCCTATCATGCTCGCCTGCTCTCGAACCCTCTTGTACGATGATCATTGCTCCATGATAACAAATAGTAAGGCAGGGCATCGCGATGTTCCTCAGATGTGAGAGCTGCTTGCACGGGATGACGACGCGGAAGGCCTACCTACCGGATATAGGCTTCCGTCACATACCGCCGCATCATCCGGTGGCTGTTAAAGTAGTACGCGTTCTTGCTGATGGCGTTCTTCATCATCTTGGCCCAAGGGTCCTTGTTGGCGTTGTAGTAGGTCGGGATGATGATGCTCTCGAGTTTCCTGTACAGGTCGGCGGCATCGTCGGCGTCGGCTTCGCCCTGTCTCGAGAACTCCGTCGGCGGCCCTCCGATGGACCACCCCGTGAACCCTTCTATGTGTCCTTCGATCCACCATCCATCGAGGACGCTGAAGTTCAGGACGCCGTTGTGGGCCGCCTTCATGCCGCTCGTGCCGGAGGCCTCGAGGGGCCGGAGCGGCGTGTTCAGCCAGATGTCGACGCCGGACACGAGCTTGAGCGCCGTGTCCATGTTGTATCCCGGCAGGAACACCACCTGGACCCTGCCTTTCAGTTTATCCCCGTATCCGTAGATCCCCTGGATCAGCTTTTTCCCGTTGTCATCATGAGGGTGTGCCTTGCCCGCGTAGATGACCTGGATCTTTCCCCTCTCAGCGATCCTGAGCAGGCGGTCGGTATCATGGAATAGCAGGTGGGGCCGCTTGTAGGCCGTGGCGCGGCGGGCGAAGCCGAGGGTCAGGATGTTCAGGTCCATTTCCACGCCGGTTGCCTGCTTCACATAGGCCAAGAGCTTGCGCTTGGCCTCGCGGTGTGCCTCCCAGAGCTCAAGTTCGGGGATGTTGCCGCTCCGGACGAAGAGCTCGGGCTCGTTGGCCCAGCCGGGAATGTACTTGTCGAACAGCGCCGCCATGTCCTCGCAGGTCCAGGTGAAGGTGTGGACGCCGTTGGTTATGGCGTGGATGTGATATCCAGGGAACATGTACTGGGAGACCTCGCCGTGCTTTTTGGCCACGCCGTTTATGTATTTGCTCAGGTTCAGGGCCAGCAATGTCATGTTAAGGCTGTCCTTGCCGGCGAGGTCTTTCAGCACGTCGATCGGAAGGATGTCGCCGAGCACCTGCTTGACGAGCGGGTAGGGGAACTTGTCGTGGCCTGCCTCGACTGGCGTATGGGTCGTGAATACGCACAGGTCGCGCACCCGGGCAAGGTCCCAGACCGATCGCTCGTCCCAGACGCTCTCGATGTCCCGTTTGAACCGGAGCAGGAGCTCCAGTGCCAGGAAGCTCGCATGTCCCTCGTTCATATGGTACTTCTTGATGTGGAACTCGAGGGCATGCAGCATCCGCACGCCGCCCATGCCAAGGACGACCTCCTGCTTGATGCGGTAGGTATGGTCGCCGCCGTACAGGTAATCGGTGATACCCCGGTCCTCCGGGGTGTTCTCCGGAACGTCGGTGTCGAGGAAGAAGATCGGGATCTTGCCGCCCGCGGGACTGACGACCGTATAGACCCAGGCCTGGATGGTCACGTCCCTCCCCTCGATCTGCACCTTCACCTTTGCGGGGAGCAGCCGCATATAGGTTGCCGGGTCCCAGACAACGGGCTTTTCCTGCTGCCATCCGCTCTGGTCGATCTCCTGCGTGAAATAGCCCTTCCGGCTGATGAGCGTCACCGCGATGACGGGCAGCTCCAGATCAGCTGCGGACTTGATGGTGTCGCCGGCGAGGATCCCGAGGCCGCCGCTGTACGTGGGGATGTCGTTCTTGACGCCGATCTCCATGGAGAAGTAGGCGATCATCGGTTCGATGGTGAACTCGTGGAGGCTGTTCATTCGATTCCTCGGGAAGTGGTCGGGAGTGAACTGGGGACTGATCCCTGAAAAAGATACCAGAAAGGGCAGTGCATTTCAACGCAAATCACGGAAATGTTCTGCGAGCCGTCCTCTGGCCGGTTAATCTCGAGATACATTGAGACAGGCCAGAAGCGGATTATAACAGCGGATTAATAAAAGCAAAGCGTTGAAGCTCCCCTCGGCAAGGTGCAGGAATCTTCGATCCGTGGGTAGTTTCATCATCCGAATCTCTCGCTGAACGCGAAACGCTGCTGAACGGGCGCTCGAGCCTGGATTTACCTGCTTGGTGAACTGACTTTCAAGTGAAAATGTGCCGTCATCCGACGTCTGTCCGGTTCGATCGGCGTCAAAGGCAGTATTTATTGTCTGAACGGAGCAGCGGGTCGGGGCGGAGCTCAACGGCAATCCATTGCCCTCCGAGCGAGTTCCACGAGCCCGAAGACCTTCAGGTCAACGAGCGTGCCTGCGGCCTGGACACTGCTCAAGTACTCGCTGACACCGGTCACGGGGACCTCAATGACCTCGATGATCTCGTTGTCGTCGCCTCCGGACTTTCCCACATGCTCGAGCCCGGTGCAAAGATAGGTCCTGAGGATCTCGGTGGAAGCGCCCGTGGACATGGGTCCCTCGGCCAGGAAGCTGAGCTCCCGTGCGGACCAGCCGGTCTCCTCGATCAGTTCCCGGCGCGCAGCATCCTCCATGGATTCCCCGGGGTCCACCAGGCCTGCGGGGAGCTCGATGACATCCCTGCCGAGGGGAGGGCGGAATTGTTTCTCGAGGAGCACGGTGTTCGCCGGCGTGATCGCCACCATCACCACGATACCGCCGACATTGACGCGTTCTACGGCCTCCCAGGTCCGCATCACGCCCTTGGCATCGCGGTAACGGATCTCCACGGCGCTCATGAACTTGCCCTTCCAGCGGACTATTTTATCGATGATCTCCATGGTGAGGTTCAGGAGTCAGGATACAGGAGAAAAATAAAAGCTGCACTATCAACACGACCTGGTATTGCGGGCGTTATTTCCCGGTTTCTCGATGACGGCTCCTGACTCCCGACGGGTTTACAGCCACTCTTCCAGGTCCAGCGCGATGGCTGCGGGGATGATCGTGTCCACTTCGCGAACCCTCTTGCGGCCGGCCCTGGTGAACATGGCCTTGAGCAGCACTTCCTCGTCCTTGTAGTTGCTCAGGATGGCGAAATCGGCCTCGGGGATGTCCCGCTTGAAGTATCCGCATCCTTCGAGCCTGACCGCGCGGCGCTGTCCGCGGACCGTGGGGCCGAAGATGCGGCAGATGTGAGGCCGGAACTCGTAGATGAGGCACGAGCCGTTGTCATCGAGGGCCGGGCAGCGCATCTTTGCCGACCGCCGCGAAATGGAATCGATCGAGGCAAGGGTCTTCAGCAGAGGGGCCTTCCGGGAGAAGGCGCCCTTCTTCTCCAGGATGTCGAGCTGCTCATTGGCCCGGTCAATGACGCGCTTCCTGATCGGGGCAGGGACCTTCTTCAAGCTGTCCCGGATATGCAGCGCATCGAGCAGGGTGATGTCGAAGAACCCTGACGAGCAGCACTCATGGCATCCGCGAAGGCACGACACCCGATTCTTCTGCGCCGCCTCATTGAACTGTTCGCTGGTGAGTTGGAGGAACGTTGAGTAGTTCTTGACGATCTTCTTCATGAAAACAGGGCCTTTTCGGTAGTGGGGTTAGAGATTATACGGACTTGCAGGGTGGTTTGTCAATGATTTGATGGGCTGCGTCGCAGTGCGGAAGATTGCTCTGAACTGGTCCGGCAGACTCAATTATAAAGAGCGTCGAAGGCGCTTCCACCGGATGAAGCTGCTCTTTCCTGCCGCTCGCAGAAAGTCTATGACCCTTTGTGGCGATTGTCGACCAGGGGGGAATTCTGCGTCCTTGGCGTGGGAAAGGATAAAAAAAGCCCGAATCATCTGCGTGATCCAGGCGCATCACATGGCATCCGGGCGGGAATATGCTGCCGGTCCCTGTCCAGCCTCTACGGATTGACCGGTTTCGGACCCTGACCCCGGCCCTGGCCGGGCCCCATGACCCCCTTGCCGGGACCGCTTCCCCGGGCCCCTTCCATCATGCCGCGCATCTCGCGCAGGAACTCCTGGTTAAAGAGGATATACCGCGCATGCTGGGCCACCGAAAGGTTCTCCCGGGCGGCCTGGAGTTCCTTTTCGCGGAGCGAGGCGATCTCGCGCTGGTTGTTCCCGATCCTGCCGATCGCCGCTTTCATCCTGCCTTCGTCAGGCTGCGGTGCATTGAGCTCGGTCCGCAGCTCCTGCATCGCATGCCGGTTCTCCTTCATCAGGAACCGTCGTTTCTGGTCTAGGGCCGTGATGACCGGTATGAACCTTGCTGCGGTCTTTTCGTCAAGCTTCAGCTCCTCGGTGAGTCGCGACATCTTGACCACTTCCATCTTTTTTCTTACCTCTTCACGCTGTTCGTCGGACGGCGGCCCTGCCGCGGATCCTCGCTGGGGCCCTTGCTGGGCGAAGGCCGGCAGCGACAGTGCCGCCAGCACCGCCGCCGTGGCCATGGTCCGTATGATGCTGTTCATGCTCTATCCCTCCTCTTGGTATTCATCAAGTTCATTGGAAAGCTGTTCTAGCTCCTGCACATTCAGCTCTGCGAGCTTATCGTCGAGGGAGAGGTCCTGGCCGTTCGTGAAAAGGTCCGCTGCCTCGCCCATCATCGCAGTCAGCTCCCCGGAGGCCCATGCATCAAGCGATTGGAGCTCCGGATCACCGAGATCCGCCAGTTCGATCGGTCCGGGGTCGAGCATGTCGTCATACGATGCCACGCTGTCCGGTGAGCCGGTATCCGCCATCTTCAGCGGGGCAGGGGTGGTGAGGAACCACGCCAGGGACACCACCAGGAGGAACACGGCGGCAGATACGACCCAGCGGGGTATAAGGAATCGGTCCAGAAATCCCTGCAGTTTCCCGGAGCTTCTCTGCCGCTCCTGGACCTCACGATAGACCCTGTCTGGCACGGCGGCCCAGAACGCCTCCCCGGGATCGGGGACGGAATCCGCGG
>JAAXXJ010000377.1 GCA_013334545.1 Nitrospirota bacterium
ATGCCGGCGCATCCCTTGAGGCCGGCCGGATCGGCGGCCAACTGCTCCCCGGCAACGCCACCGGATTAGTCACGACGGGTTCTCTGTTCCTTGCGGCCGACACGCCGCTTGGCCCGATGTACCTCGGCTACGGCATGGGGGAGGACGACAACAGAACCCTCTACTTCTTTCTCGGAAGGCCTTGATCCTGCCGGAGCTCCAGGCAAAGGGCCGTCTTCAACGAGGGAGAAACGGAAACAACGATGTCTGATGACGTCAACCAACCCGGCATTACTGCCGATGAAGCATTGCAGCGTTGAGAGGGCGGTTTTAGAGCTGTTCTTTCTAAATTGACGCTTGATAGTATGTATGATACAGTTGAAACACTCTGCCGTTCTCTTGCCATCAGCTCAATACTGCCATACCACTGATCGTGCCCTGCATAGCCATAAGCGCGGGACCTGCTTTGAGAAGTTTATTCCTCCGGGAGGTGTTCCATGTGCTGTAGTTCGCGGAAACGGAAGTTCAATAGGTTCCTATCTCAGATGTTCACAGGTCCCGTTCGTTGCTTCATGGTGATCGTTCTGCTCGGGACGTTGACCGCAGGATGCAGGAAAGAAGTCAAGGTTGCCGGTCCGCCAGACGTCGAAGTTGCCGAGGCCGCCGAACAGGACGTTCAGGTGACCAGGGAGTGGGTGGGCAGCATGGACGGGTCCGTGAACGCCGTGATCCGCGCCCAGGTCCAGGGCTACCTGGTGAAGCAGCTCTATACCGAGGGACAGTTCGTCAAGCAGGGGCAGGTGCTGTTCCAGATCGACCCCCGGACCTTCCAGGCCGCCGTTGACCAGGCCAAGGCAGACGTAGCGCAGAAGAAGGCCCGCTGGGACCAGACCCAGGCGAACCTGGCGCGCATCAAGCCGCTGGCGGAGCAGAACGCGGTGAGCAAGAAGGACCTCGATGACGCCATCGGGAACGAAGCGTCGGCTCATTCCGCCTATGACGCGGCGAAGTCCGCCCTGGACAAGGCGCAGCTCGACCTCGGGTTCACGCGGATCACCTCGCCCATCAGCGGCATTGCCGGCGTTGCCAAGGCCCAGATCGGGAACCTTGTGGGGCCGGGAACGGCCGAAGAGCTGACCACGGTCTCGACCGTTGATCCCATCAAGGTCTGGGTGCCGATCAGCGAGCAGGAATTCCTTCATGCCCAGGCGAGCAAGCCGGCGCCAGGCGCGCCGAAGCGGAAGATCGAGCTGGTCCTTTCCGACGGCAGTGTCTATCCGAAGCAGGGAGAGTTCGGCTTTGCCGACCGGCAGGTGGACGCCATGACCGGAACGCTCAAGCTCGCGATCCTCTTCCCGAATCCCGGGAACGTGCTCCGGCCGGGCCAGTATGCCAAGGTCCGCGCAGTCATGCAGAGCATCCCGGGCGCGGTGGTCGTGCCGCAGCGCGCGGTGAACGAACTGCAGGGCAACTTCCAGGTGGCGGTCGTCGGCGCCGATAATAAGGTCTCGGTCCGGACCGTCAAGCCCGGCGTGAAGACCGGGTCGCTCGTGGTGATCTCGGAGGGGCTGCAGCCCGGCGAGCGCATCGTGGTCGAAGGCCTGCAGAAGGTGAAGGACGGCATGACGGTCAACGCAAAGCCGGTGACGATGGAATCGTCGACTGCAGTGCAGGCGGGCCAGCCCGCAGAGTCGGCCCGACAGCCCGCGCCGGTATCATCGGGCAAGCCTGTTGCGGGACACGAACAGAAGTAGAAGTATGGAGATTCGTGTTGATAATGGTGTGTTGCCGTTAATAGGTACTTAGAATCAATCCTTTTTCATGCTGTCTTTTTGCCACCCTTCTTGCTTGCCCAAAGAAGGGTGGCGCCCAAGAAGGGCACCCGGCGAACATTCTGATCCGTCAGGCTCTTTCGTCCTCGGTACATTTCAGAAACTCGCCCTTCGAACAGGTGAAACTCTCCGGGCTCGAACAGTCTGAAATGTTTAACCCTCGGACTCGGTCGCCTGCCGGGAATGTTCGCATGGGTTGGTGCAAAGAAGTTCAAAGGCTTTTCCCAAAACCCGGGCAGTCCGCTGCGACGACAAGTGCGTTGAGCATGCCGGCTGACGCTTTGAATGACCACAGAAGCTTTTCAGCAGCGCGTCCGACCTGTTTCAGTTTTCAGGGAGGGGAAGCGCTGCCGGGAGAAGCATAACCGGATCTGGAGTGTGTACCTGCTTCCTGCATGCTTAGCACGTCGGAGCGGCGCGGCTGCCGAAAAAGAAGCCTTGTTTCTCTTTGTTGTCTTTTCAGCTGTCAGTGATCTGGCAGAATTTCCTCGCGAGGTAACCCATGGTCAATTTCTTCATCAACCGGCCCATCGTGGCCATTGTCATATCGATCGTCATCGTGATCGTCGGGATCGTCTCGATCCTCGGTCTTCCCATCGCCCAGTACCCCGACATCGTTCCTCCCGAGATCCTGATCGACACGACCTACGTGGGCGCCGACGCCCAGACCGTGGAGCAGTCCGTGGCCACGCCCATCGAGCAGCAGATGAGCGGCGTGGACAACATGAACTACATGTATTCGCTCAATGCGAACAACGGGCAGATGAAGATGTACGTCAACTTCGATGTGAAGACGGATCCGAATATCGACCAGGTGCTGGCCCAGATGCGCCAGGGCCAGGCATCCTCCCAGCTTCCCTCGGACGTCCGCAACTTCGGCGTCACGGTGAAGAAGTCAACGTCGTCGCCGCTCATGGTCATTTCGCTCTTTTCACCCAAGGGGACCTATGACGCCACGTTCCTGGCCAACTACGCCAACATCAACATCAACGACCAGCTGACGCGCGTCCCCGGCATCGCCAGCGTCACGGTCTTCGGCGCGGGCCAGTACGCCATGCGCGTCTGGGTCCGGCCCGACCGGCTCGCGACCCTGAACATCACCATT
>JAAXXJ010000085.1 GCA_013334545.1 Nitrospirota bacterium
CACGAAGGGAGCCCACTTCCGGTGCGGAAGGTTGGCCAGCTCGTCGACGTACCGCGACAGCTCGCGGAGCTTCCGGAGGCTCCCCTCGGTGACGCAGTCGATCCCCATCTTGAGCTTGAGGTTGGGAATGATGGCGCAGAGGTTCGCATTGCCGCACCGCTCGCCGTATCCGTTGACCGTACCGTGGACCATCACCGCTCCGAGCCTGACTGCCGCCAGGGAGTTGGCGACCGCAAGCTCTGCATCGTTGTGCGCGTGGATCCCGAACGGTGTGCCGATGATGCTCTTCACCCGGGCGATGATCTCCTCCACCTCGTGCGGAAGGGTCCCCCCGTTGGTGTCGCACAGCACAAGACAGTCTGCGCCGGCCGCTTCGGCCGCGAGCAGGGTCTCGATGGCATAGTCCGGGTTCGCCTTGTACCCGTCGAAGAAGTGCTCGGCGTCGTAGATCACCTCGTCCAGGTTTTCCTTGAGGAACGCCACCGAATCCTCGATCATGGACAGGTTCTCGCCCAGTGTGGTCTGGAGGGCCTTGAGCACGTGCAGGTCCCAGGTCTTGCCGAAGATCGTCGCAACGGGGGCACCCGAGGACGCCAGCGACCTGAGGCTCGGGTCCTCTGAGGCCTCGAGGCGGGCGCGGCGGGTCGAGCCGAAGGCCGCGAGCTTCGCCTTCCTGAGCTTTACGCGGCGCATCTCCTTGAAGAACTCCACGTCCCGCGGGTTCGAGCCCGGCCATCCCCCCTCGACATAATGGGCGCCGAACTCATCGAGCTTCCGCGTGACGCGGATCTTGTCCTCAACCGAGAAGTTCAGGTCCTCGGCCTGTGCGCCGTCGCGGAGCGTGGTGTCATAGATATAGACTTTGGATTTCATAATGAGCTTTCCAACGATTCGTCACCGTTCACGTTGGACCAGTGCGGAATTCGGAATGCGGAGTGCGGAATAACTGCGAAGCGGTATTCTTTGTTATACACCGCATTCAGCACTCGCCACTCCGCACTATTCATGGCGCCTTGTCCATCTCGAAGGTCTCGTGCAGCACGCGGACGGCGAGCTCGGTGTACTTGGCGTCGATCACGATGGAGATCTTGATCTCCGACGTGCTGATCATCATGATGTTGATGCCCTCCTTCGCCATGGCGGAGAACATCTTCGAAGCCACGCCAGAGTGCGAACGCATGCCCACGCCGACGATCGATACCTTGGCGATGTCCTCTTTCACCGCAACGCCCTTGGCGCCGATCTCGGCCACGATCTTCTTCATGACCTCGGCGATCTTCCTGGCGTCGGTCTTCGGCACGGTGAACGACATGTCCGTCAGCCCGCCCTCGCCGACGTTCTGGATGATCATGTCCACCACGATGTTGTTGTCCGAGATGGTGTTGAATATCTTCGCCGCGACACCCGGCTTGTCCGGCACGCCCTGCACGGTCACCTTCACCTGGTTCTTGTCGTACGCCACGCCGGACACCACAACCTTTTCCATGTCTGAATCCTCCTTGGTCACCAGGGTGCCCGGATTGTCATTGAAGCTCGAAAGCACCCGCACGGGAACGTTGTATTTTTTCGCAAACTCGACGGAGCGGGTCTGGAGCACCTTGGCCCCCAGGCTCGCCAATTCGAGCATCTCATCGTAGGAGATCCTGTCGAGCTTCCGTGCCTGCGGCACCATGTTCGGGTCCGTGGTGTACACGCCGTCCACATCCGTGTAGATGTCGCACACGTCCGCCTTCAGCGCCGCTGCCACTGCCACTGCGGAGAGGTCGGAACCGCCCCGCCCGAGCGTCGTCACGTCATCCGATTCGGTGATGCCCTGGAACCCCGCCACGACAGCGATCTTGCCTTCCTTCAGCGCGTGCCTGACCCGCTCGCCGGAGATCTTCTCGATGCGCGCCTTGGTATGGACGCTGTCCGATACGATGCCCGCCTGCCTGCCCGTGAAGGACTGCGCCTTGTGGCCGAGCGACTGGATGGCAAGGGCGAGCAGCGCGATGGTCACGCGCTCGCCCGTCGAGAGGAGCATGTCCATCTCCCGCGGGTCCGGGTTGTCGCTCACCTGCGACGCGAGATTGATCAGCTTGTCCGTCTCGCCGCTCATGGCCGAGACGACGACCACGACATCATGGCCCTGTTCCCTGGTCCGGACGACACGCTTCGCCACGTTCTTGATCCGCTCGGGATTTCCGACTGATGTGCCGCCGTATTTCTGAACGATAAGCACCGAACCCTCCTGAACGATAACGATAAAATCGCTTTACCTCTGCGGCCTTCGCGATCTCTGCGGTACAGAAACCGTTACTTTTTCAAAAAATGGTCCATCAGCTTGTACCCGTCCCTGAAGACCAGCGCTTCCTTCCGGTCCGCGATCCGCTCGTCGTAGGTCACCGGTCCGCCCTTCCGCTCGTTCCGGCTGTCGTAGAGCACGAACGGGACCGGCTCCGCCGAATGGGTCCGGATCTCGAGCGGTGTGGGATGGTCGGGCAGCGCAAGGATCCGGTACTCGTCGAACTGCTTCATCCCATGCATGATGTTCCCGACGATGAACTCATCGAAGTCCTCGATGGCCCTGATCTTGTTCTTCACATCACCGGTGTGTCCCGCTTCATCCGGCGCCTCCACGTGGAGGTACACGAAATCCTTCGTCTTGAGCGCGAAGAGCGCGTGCTCCGCCTTGCCGACGTAGTTCGTGTCGAGCCAGCCCGTGGCCCCGGGCACATTGATCACCTCGAATCCGGCGTAGACGCCGAGGCCCTTGGTGAGGTCCACGGCGGAGATCACCGCGCCCTCGATTCCGTACTTCTCCCGGAAGGTGGGCATGCTCGGCCGCTTCCCCTGGCCCCACAGCCAGATGCTGTTCGCGGCGCGCTTGCCGTTCTCGAGCCGGGCCTTGTTGACGGGGTGATTGGTCAGGAGATCGAAGGACGCCGTCATCAACTCGTTGATGATGTCGTCGCCCTCGCCGCGGGGTAGATAGTCCTGGATGTCCTTGTCCTGGATATCATGGGGAGGCGTGCATTCGAGCCGGTCCCTGCCGCCCTTCCAGACCATCAGGTGCCGGTAGCTCACTCCCGGATAGAAGCGGATATGCGCGCTTCCCAGCGCCCGGTCGATCTCCTCGATGAGCGTGCGCGCCTCCTGGGTGGAGATATGTCCGGCGCTGAAGTCCTCCATCAGTGCCTTCCGGCGTGCGCTGGCCGTGCCGCCGCCCGATAGCTTGAGCGTCACGAGGTTGCACCGGAACGCCACGTCATCGGGTCCGAGCGCTACGCCGATGCTCGCCGCCTCAAGCGGAGAACGTCCGGTATAATACTTCCGCGGGTCATATCCCAGCACCGACAGGTTTGCAACGTCGCTGCCAGGTGCATAACCGTCGGGAACGGTATGGACCATTCCGACCTGGCCGAGCGTCGCCAGCTGGTCAAGGTTCGGCGTCCTGGCGGCCTGGAGGCACGTTTTCCCCCCCAGGTCGGCGCACGGCCGGTCCGCCATTCCGTCTCCCAGTAAGATGATGTATTTCATAAGGACATACTGTGGGCCTCTCACAGTCTCTGGCCAGATGGTGACCGGATGTCCGCTCCTGACTATCCCGCCGCTTCCCCCTCCACGGGATCCACCTTGACGCCCCGCTCTTTCAGGTAAGCGATCCCCTCTTCAAGCTTCTTTTCTGACCCTTCGAGCTCGAGGACGACCTCGCCCACGCTTTCGGTCACCTTGGCACGCCGGATGTTCGGCATCACGTCGAACTTCTTTGCCATGGTGAAGATCACCGGCTCTTTGATCAGGTCCTGTGGGAACGTCAGTTTGATCCTTCTGGTAGCCATGTGGCCTCCCTGAAAAGATCGAAGTTGAGAACATGCGAAGCTGGGAAGTTACGAAATCAGCAGATGCCATCCCGAACTTCCCACCTTCTTAACGTCTCAGCTTCGGGTTTTACCTGCCCCCGGCGATGGCGGGCACGATCGAGATATTATCGCCATCCTTCAGCGTGGTATCTTCCTTGCTCACGAAGCGGATATCCTCATCGTTCACATAGATATTGATGAACCGCCTGATCTTGCCGCCCTCGGAAAGGCGTTCCTTCATGCCCGGATAGTCCTTCTCCAGGGCATCGACCAGTTCCGTTATGTTCTTCGCTGCGCACTCTACTTCCGATCTGCCGTTCGTCAGTTTCTGCAGCGGGGTCGGGATCCTTACCTTGATCGCCATGAATTCCTCCTGAAAGCTAGATTGAAGCACCCTGCATCCAGGTGCAGGGGATCGTTGTCCCTCACGGTCCTATGTTCGTTCTCATCGCTCCCTGATCCCCTGCATTCGCGGTTCCACTCGTAAACGCCGAGGGCAAGGCCCTGCAACAAGCCATGGGCAAAGCGCTCGCTTCTGGGTTCGTAATGACATCGAGAAATGGCGCCTGAACAGTATACACCCTTTGCAGTTCCTGTCTGCTGACCGATGGTCTACGTCACGGTCAACAGAACTTCGGCTACGACGCCATCCGCGATCGTATATCCTTTGACGACCGGGACAGCGCGGTCCATGAGGGAAACGATGACATACACGGCCTCGGGGTAGTTCGGCAGCTGCGTCCCGGGCCAGTATGCCTTCTCCACATCGACGCCAGAAGGATAGGCGCGGCCGTCCGGATGGGAGTGGAACATGCCGACCATCTCGAGGCCTGTCTGCCGGATGTCCTTCATGACGCGGAACTGCTCTTCCGGGTCCATTTCATAGGAGACCGGGCCCGGTCTCGCGTTCGTCATGGAGTAGACCTTTTCCACCCTGCCGGCCTTTCCTGCGAGGATGCCGCAGGCCTCATCGGGGTATCCGGCATTGCAGTAGTCGATGATGGTCTGAAGGTCGTCCCTTGTTATCGTCAGCACAACATCCTTGCCCGGGCTCACCGATCGTGCTTCTGCTCCCCCTTGTCTCCAACGTGCTAATGCGGCATCGAGCAGAACTGCTCGTAGTCGATCAATTCCTTGATCGTCGGATGCTCGCCGCAGACCGGACATTCATGGTTCCGCGGCACCTTTACGGTCCGGAAGCTCATATCGAGGGCGTTCCACAGCAGCAGCTTCCCCTTGAGCGGAACGCCGATGCCGAGGATCGCCTTCACCACCTCCGTGGCCTGAAGCGTACCGACCACGCCGGTGACCGCGCCGAGGATGCCCGCTTCCTGGCACGACGGCACCATGCCGGCGGGCGGCGGCACCTCAAAGAGGCAGCGGTAGCACGGCCCGTCGCCCGGGTAGATGGACATCACCTGCCCCTCGAACCGGAACACCGCGGCGCTGATCAGCGTTTTCTTCAGCATGACGCAGGCGTCGTTCACGAGATAGCGCGTCGGGAAATTGTCGCTGCCGTCCACCACGATGTCGTAATCCTTGATGATGTCCTTGATGTTCGCGGACGTCAGCCGTTCCTTGTGCGTCACGACCTTCACATCGTGGTTCAGGGTCTCGTAGGTCTCCTTCGCCGAGTCGGCCTTGAGCACGCCGAGCCGCTTCGTGTTGTGCGCGATCTGGCGCTGGAGGTTCGACATCTCGACACGGTCGTTGTCGATAACGCCGATGGTGCCCACCCCGGCTGCAGCGAGATAGTAGCCGACGGGCGAGCCGAGTCCCCCGGCACCCACGAGCACCACCTTCGCGTTCAGCAGCTTCTCCTGGCCGTCGCCCCCGACCTCGGGCAGGATGATATGCCTGCTGTAGCGCAGTATCTGGTCTTCAGTGAATTCCATGATTTCCCCTCTATAACCACGGGTCCCGATTTTGTCGGGACACACGGATCACCACAGAAACAAGGATCTTGATCTCAATCCGTGCCGTTAACCGTGTTCATCCGTGGTTATTTGAATTAAGTCTTCTTCTTCTCCCTGTCCTTTCGGACAACGATGTGCCACTCCTTCTCGCCGGTCTGCTCGACTTTCAAGACCTTCTGGCCCTCGTTCTCCATGCTTTTGGGAACGTTCTCGACGGCGGGTTTGTGGTCTAGGATGATCTCGAGCACCTCGCCGACGCTCATCTTTTCGATGGCCAGTTTGGAGCGGACGAAGGTATAGGGACATACCTGGCCCCTGATGTCTATGGTCTTATCCACCTTGATGTCATCTCCCATGCCTTACCCCCGGTCTCGGATCCTATGCTTTTGTTCCTTCCTCCACCCGGATGACCATCGTTGGACCGGCGACACAGTCCATCTTGTTGATTTCTTCCAGGGCCTTGCGGACATCGCGTTCAACGGCCTCGTGGGTCATCATCACGAGGGGGACCGCCTCGGCGGCGCCGCGTCCTTTCTGGATAACCGACTCGATGCTGATGTTGTTCTTCCCGAGCACTCCCGAGATCCGCGACAGGACGCCGGGCTTGTCGAGAGCCGTGAACCGCAGGTAGTAGCACGACGTGATGTCATCCATCCTTCGTATCTTGAGCGGCGTCCGCTCCCGGAACGAGGCGACCGGCATCCTGCCCGTGCAGCCCGCCAGGATGTCCCTGCCGATGTCCATGATATCGCTGACGACAGCACTGCCCGTCGGCATGTCGCCGGCCCCCCTGCCGTAGAACATCGTGGAGCCCACGGCGTTCCCGACCACGTTGAGCGCATTGAACACTCCGTCCACCGTGGCGATGGGAGACTCGCCCGGCAGCATGGTCGGGTGGACCCGCGCTTCGACCTCGCCATTCACCATCTTGGTGATGGCAAGGAGCTTGATCTTGTACCCGAGCTCCTTCGCAAAATCGATGTCAAGCGGTGTGATCTTCGAGATGCCCTCCGTATGGATGTCCTCGAACTTGACCGGTGTGCCAAAGGCAAGCATGGTCAGGACCGTGAGCTTGTGCGCGGAATCGATGCCTTCGATGTCGAAGGTCGGGTCGGCCTCGGCGTAGCCCTTGGCCTGGGCCTCCTTCAGGACCTCATCGAACTTCCTGCCTTCGTTCGTCATGAGCGTCAGGATGTAGTTGCACGTGCCGTTCACGATGCCGTAGATGGACTCGATCCGGTTCGCCGCAAGGCCCTCTTTGAGCGACTTCAGGATCGGGATGCCGCCGGCAACGGACGCTTCGTACCCCACGGTCACGCCCGCCTTTTCCGCGGCCGCGTAGATCTCCTCGCCGTGCACGGCCAGGAGCGCCTTGTTCGCGGTGACCACATGCTTCTTGTTCTCGATGGCCTCGAGGATGAACTCCTTGGCCGGCTTATAGCCGCCGATGAGCTCAACCACGATGTCGATGTCCGGATCGGCAAGGACCTCCTTCGCATCGTTCGTGAGTACCACATCGCCCAACTTCACGCCCCGGTCGCGCTTGATGTCCAGATCAGCGATCTTCTTGAGCTTCACCGGCACACCGAGCCTGCGCCTGATGATGTCCGCGTTCTCGATGAGGATGCACGCCGTGCCCGTACCTACGGTGCCGAAACCGATGATACCGACATTGATGGATTTCTTCGTTGTCATCTCGCCTCACCTGTAAAAAACGTTCTCACCGCCGAGGACGCAGAGTGCGCCGAGCGCAACATGCAAGGCGCTCATTCCTGCATCTCGGCGCTCTCAGCTATCTCTGCGGTAAATAACCCTTCAATGATTCTGCAGCGCCTGCCTGATCCCCTTCACTGCCTGGCGCAGCCGGTGCTCGTTCTCGATGAGTGCGAACCGTACATGGCTGTCGCCGTATTCGCCAAATCCGATGCCGGGAGCGACCGCGACCTTCGCCTCCTTGATGAGGTGCTTCGAGAACTCAAGGGATCCCATCCTCCGGAACGCCTCGGGGATCTCGGCCCAGACGAACATGGTGGCCTTGGGCTTCTCGATCTGCCAGCCGGCCTTGTTCAGCCCCTCCACGAACACATCGCGCCGTGACCGGTAGGTCTCCGCGATCTCCTTCACGCACTCCTGCGGCCCGTTGAGCGCGATGATGGATGCGATCTGGATGGGTTGGAACATGCCGTAGTCCAGATAGCTCTTGATCTTGATCAGCGCACCCACGACATCCTTGTTCCCGACGCAGAATCCCACGCGCCACCCGGCCATGTTATAGGTCTTCGTGAGGCTGTAAAATTCCACGCCCACGTCCTTCGCGCCCTTCGCCTGCAGGAAGCTGGGGGCCTGGTAGCCGTCGAAGTTCAGGTCCGCGTAGGCCAGGTCGTGGACCACGATGATGTTGTTCTCCTTCGCGAAGTCCGCGATCCTCTGAAAGAAGTCAAGGTCGGTCACCTGGGTCGTTGGATTGTTCGGAAAGTTGATGATGAGCATCTTCGGCCGCGGCCAGGTGTTCTTATACGCCTCCTGCAGATCGGCGAAAAAGTCGCAGTCCTTCCGGAGCGGGATGGAACGGACCTCCCCGCCGGCGATGATCACGCTGTAGGGATGAATGGGATAGGCCGGCGTGGTCGTGAGCACCACGTCGCCCGGCCCCACGGTGGCAAGCACGAGATGGGACAGCCCTTCCTTGGATCCGATGGTCACCACGGCCTCGGACTCGGGGTCAAGGTCAACGCCGTATTTCGTTCTGTATCGGTCGCAGATGGCGGAGCGAAGTTTGGTGATGCCCTTGGATGCCGAGTACCGGTGGTTCTTCGGATTCTGCGCCGCTTCGATGAGCTTTTCGACGATATGCTGCGGCGTCCCTTGATCGGGATTTCCCATGCCGAGGTCGATGATGTCCTCGCCCTGCCTTCTTGCTTCGAGCTTCATGGTGTTCACGATGGCGAAAACATAGGGGGGCAGGCGCTTTATTCTGCCAAATACTTCGGACATCCTATCCTCTTGTTTCAAAAGAGATAATTGCGATTGATACTTCCCGAAAAAAGAACGAAGTTGATAATAAAACACCTAGGAACATTTGTCAATATAAAATCAAGAAAGGAGCAGGGAAAAGAGTCGGGAAATTGAGCGGTTAACCGCTCGATGGCTTTGCAGCATCGTCGGGACCGTCGTGAGCCGGTTCCTGCTTCGACGAGGGGCTAGATGCATCGTCAGAACCTCTTTTCCTTGGCCAGATCTTCCGCGAATTTTTCCACCCAGTGTTTCTTCTCATCATTGCTCCATCCAAGCCCTAGGGCCGCGGTCTCCGCGATCTTCGCCGCATGCGGGCCGCCGCGTGACGAGGTGATGCCGAGGTGCATTCTGCGGAGAACGATATCGGAGATGGTCTTGGCCCCCTCTTCCCGGATACCGTACAGGACCTGTGCGTAGATGTCCCTGCTCTCCGGAGAAACGGCCTCTGCGAGACGCGGGTCATCGTGCGCCAGCTGAAGGACCTTCTCCGCGCGCGAGCCGTACATGTGGACCAGATGGCGCACGGTCTCGGGGGCAGCATTGAACCGTTTGGCCAGCTGAGGGACTTCCTCCTTCAGGTACACGCCAAGCTCCGCAGGAAGACTCCCGGCAAGCGGTTTCCGGCCCGTTTCACAGGCAACTTTTTTCCCGAGCTTCCGGCATGCGGCATCCATGACGTCCTCCGCCATGTTCCGGTAGGTCGTGTACTTGCCGCCCGCGATGGTGATGATCCTGCCCGTTCTCCCTTCGACGACGACACGGTGCTTTCGCGAGATCCTGCTTTCCCGTTCGCCGGCAAAGGCCAGGGGACGGACGCCTGCGTACGTGTAGAGGATATTGTCTTTCGTCAGGTGCAGGCCCGGCAGGATGCGCCTGCTCTCGTGCAGCAGATAGTCAACGTCCGACGCGTTAGCATGCACTTCGTCGAGGTCGCCGTCATATTTCGTGTCCGTTGTCCCGATGAGCGACCACCTGTCCAGGGGGATGATGAAGAACATCCTGCCGTCCCTCGAGGCGATGAAGAGCGACTGCTCGGAGAGCTTCGGCATGATCAGATGGATGCCCTTGGTCGGATAGATGATCTTTGTTCTGTCGATGCCGCCGGCTTTGCGCACGTCATCCACCCAGGGCCCGCTTGCATTGACGAGGACCCTGGCGCGGCAGGTCATGGCAGTACCGGACAGGGTATCGCGGGCCGTCACGACGACGCCGTCCCCCGTTTCGGTGATCTTCTCCGCAGCCGTGTAGTTCAGGACCTTCGCGCCAGCGTCCCGCGCGGAAATGATGTTCTCGATCACCAGCCGCTCGGGCAGGATGATCTGGTGGTCGTAGAACAGTGCGCTGCCCTTGAGGCCGTCCTGGTTCAGCCGCGGCTCCATCAGGAGCGTCCTGTCCGCTCCGGCGGTGAAATAATGCGGGATGTCCTTCTCCCGGGACAATAGTTCGTAGAGATGGATGCCCACGGAGATGGCTGCCCTGCCGTGCGGGTCGCCCTTGTAGATCGGGATCAGGATCGGCATGGGCGTGATGAGGTACGGGGCCTGCTTGCGCAGGATCGCCCGCTCCCGGAGCGCCTCGGCGACAAGATCGACCTCGAAGTTCGCCAGGTACCTGAGCCCACCGTGCACCAGGCGCGTGGTCTTCGAGCTCACGCCCGACGCATAATCGCGCTTCTCGAGCAGAAGCGCAGACAGGCCCCTGAGCGCCGCATCGCGGGCCACGCCGGCACCGGTGATCCCGCCGCCGATAACGATGATATCAAAGACCTGATCAGATGCCACTATCTCTCCTCAAGCGGTTTGTTCTGGTCCGATACGGGAATTCTATCTGCTCGTCATCGAAATAGCCTAACTTGCCATAGGACCTATACGATACCCGAGGGTGTTCTGAATTATCGAGCGCATCATCAACATCGCGGCCTCTCAATACGTATGAGATAAAAAGGATGTATTTTATATTGAACTGAGAATCTGTAGCAGGGAAACATCAATATTGCCACTTTTATGATAAAATGATTTTAAATGTAGCAATAAATTCCCACTTACTGTCATTATTATCCATATTATTACATAAATTTTTCCACAATAGTACTTAGCAAATTCGGTCTATTCGTGTACAGCCCGTCAACTCCCCAGGAAATCAGCTTTTCCATATCGCTCT
>JAAXXJ010000378.1 GCA_013334545.1 Nitrospirota bacterium
CCTTCGCGTTCCTTGACCACGGGCAGCGGATGCAAGCTCTTGGAGAGCAGCTCAAAGGACTGCGCCCGCAGTGACGGTTCGGCGGTCTTGGTACGAAATGCCGTTCCGCGAAAGCCAACGATATCGCCGATATCCAGAGTCTTGAACACGGCGAAGGCATCGTCTCCCACACGATCCCGTGCAAGATCAACGCCGTGAACTACGACGTGGGCAATCGGGGCCTGGCCTACTCGGACACGCGGAGCGTAAACGAGGATGGTCTCACCGGCGCCCCCTACAACAGCGGCTGGAAGTACCGGAACGACGGCGTGGACATCAACACGACCTCGGAGAGCGGCGGGTACAAGGTCAGCTGGATCGACAGCGGCGAGTGGCTGAACAGCGGCGCAACGGTATCGAATCTCAGCGTCCTGACCTCTCACACCGTTGAGTTCAACGAAGTCAACGGCTACACCAAACCCGCGTATATCGGCAAGGTGGTCTCCAACCGGTACCTGATCGGCACCAACCTTTCGAACCATCATCCGATCGGCTTCGACTACAATGCCGTCGCCGCCGTGGATGACGAGATCTATGATTCGAGCTCCGCGCTGGGTGGTTCCAATCCCTACGGTCTCGTGATCAACGATCTTCTGTGGAACGGCAAGATGGAATGTTCAACTTGCCACGACGTGCATAACACCAAGAACGAAGGCCAGAAGTTCACGTGGGTCGAGGACTATCAGAGCGCCCTCTGTCTCACCTGCCACAGGAAATAACCGGATCGTTCAAGCAGGAACAGGGGGGATGGATATCATCCCCCCTTTTTTTTGGTGCGCCCGGCAGGGCGCACTCACTTGGAGGTGCAAGTCCTCTACGGACCCTGATGACGGGAACCGTTAGCTGAACCGCAAGGGCTTCCGCCGCGAGGCGGGGTCTGGAGGAAGCGGAAGGCAAATCCCCGGCCCGAAGAACATGAAGCGCATACGAGGCAGCCGCGTCTGGGCGAGAAGGCCAAGAGATTCAAAGCCCGATAGTCATCCGGAAGACGCGGAAGTAGATGCGACGGGTATATGGGGAGAAGGTGAGTGCGCAATACCCGGGGAGGTCTGATCGTCTGCCACAGGCTACCGTTGTCAAGAGACGGCGGGACGGACGGTCAGAAGTCAGCAGAGGGCATAGTAGTTCCGCGCACGGAACGAAGGCCCGAACATGCAAGGCAGGAGGGAACCGAAACCTCGATGGGCGAAAGAGACGCAGACAGGAGGGCTGAGAAGCCCGAGGACTGCCGGAGGGTAGCGGACGGAATCCGCGAGAGTACGGACAGAGAGCGTCAAACGCCTGCGGCGGCGGAGGAGACCATCCCGACCGAAGCGACGATGCTGTTGGAGGAGGTGCTGCGCCGAGAAAACCTGTTAGACGCCCATGGCCGCGTCCTGTCCAACGGAGGAGCCCCCGGCATCGACGGCATGACCGTGGAAGCCCTGTGGCCGTACCTCCAGCAGAACTGGACGCGCATCCGGGAAGAGCTCATGAGCGGGACGTACAAGCCGTCGCCCGTCCGGCGAGTCGAGATACCCAAGCCGAACGGCAAAGGCATGCGCCCCTTGGGCATCCCCACCGCACTCGACCGATTCATCCAACAAGCCATCCTGCAGGTGCTTACGCCCCTCTTCGACCCCCGTTTCAGCGAGCACAGCTACGGCTTCCGCCCCGGACGGGGCTGCCACGACGCAGTCAAAGCAGCGCAGTCCTATGTAGAAGCAGGCTGCCGCTACGTGGTGGACATCGACCTGGAGAAGTTCTTCGACCGCGTGAACCATGACGTGCTTATGTCGCGCGTGGCCAGACGGGTCAAGGACAAACGCATCCTCCGGCTCATCCGGCAGTTTCTCACCGCCGGTGTCATGACCGGAGGCATCGTCCAAGCGAGCCAGGAGGGGACCCCGCAGGGAGGACCGCTGTCGCCGCTCCTGTCCAACATCCTGCTGGATGATCTGGACAAGGAACTGGAACGCCGGGGACACCGGTTCTGCCGCTACGCCGACGACTGCAACATCTACGTCAAGTCGGAGAAGGCGGGCGAACGCGTCATGGCATCCATCACGCGATACCTCGCTAAGCGGCTGAAGCTCACGGTGAACCGGGACAAGAGCGCGGTGGCACGCCCAAGCAAACGGACCTTCCTCGGATACACTCTGACAGCGCACAAGAAACCGCTGCTCAAGGTGGCTGACCGCTCTAGAGAGCGCCTGAAGAATCGCGTCCGGGAAATAATGAAAGCCGGTCGTGGCAAAGCGCTCGTAGAGACAATAGCGACACTCACCCCGCTGCTCCGGGGGTGGGTGGCCTATTTCAAACTATCCCAAGTACGAGGAGTCTTCGAGGAACTGGACCAGTGGATACGTCGGAAACTGCGGTGCATCCTGTGGCGGCAGTGGAAGCGGCCCATGACCCGCGCCAAGAAACTCATCGAACAGGGGATAGACCGGGCAAGAGCTTACCTCTCGGCCAACAACGGCCGGGGACCGTGGTGGAGTGCAGGGGCGCCGCATATGAACGCCGCAATACCCACCCGGTCGCTCACTCAACAGGGACTCGTCAGCCTCATTCAGGAACATCGACGCCTAACAAGTCTTGCATGAACCGCCGTATGCCGAACGGCACGTACGGTGGTGTGAGAGGTGGGGGCTGTGAAGCCCCCGCCTACTCGATTGCCGCGGGGACGGATCAGGACAGGCTCTGGACGAGGTCGAACAGGGCTGGGTAGTCGTACCGTGCAGCGGCGGTGTCCTCTTTGAGCAGCCGGAGCGCCTCGGGGACATGCTTCAGGAAGTACTTCTTGCCCTTCACGACAGAAAGGAACCCGTAGGCGCCGAGGGCCTGCATATGGCGCTGGAGGCGGCAGGGCAGGACGCTGTCGCGGAAT
>JAAXXJ010000379.1 GCA_013334545.1 Nitrospirota bacterium
GGCGTCAATGAGGTTCCGGTCTACCGACTCGATGGCAGCCCGCGCCGTCTTGACCATGAGCGGCAGTGCAACGACCGCTGACGCGATCACCGCCGCCTGCCACGTGAACATGACGGTCCACCCGGTCAACCGTTCCAGGACGCCCCCGATGGGACCGTTCCTGCCAAACAGCACGATCAGATAATACCCGGTGACCGTTGGCGGAAGGACGAGCGGCAGCGTTATGAGGGCGTCGACCAATTCCCGCATCGCAAAATCCCTTCGCGCAAGCAAGTAGGCCACGGGGATCCCGGCGAGCACGACCAGCGCGGTCGCGAATGCCGCAACCTGCACCGACAGGCTCAGGGAAAAGAATATTCCCTCATCCACACCGTCCTCCTCAAGGGGCCGAAAGAAAGCCCCGGCGCTTCATGACCTCGCGCCCTTCGGGCGACAGCAGCACATCGATGAAAGCCTGCCCGCGTTCGCTGTTCTTCGCGCCGGCAACGACCGAGGCATAATAAACCGCGGGGGTATGGCTCTTTTGCGGAGCCGAAGCCACAACCTGGATGCCGGGCACGCCCATGGCATCAGTGAAGAACACCATGCCGGCATCGACCTCTCCGCGCGCAGCGTAGTCCAAGACCTGCCTGACATTCTCAGCGAACACCAGCTTTTCCCGGACAGCCTCCCATACATTGAAGGCGCGAAGGACCTCTTCGGCGTATTTGCCTGCCGGGACCGTGGCAGGATTGCCGATGGCGATCCGCCTCACCTTCACACTCTGCAAGTCCCGGAAGTCCTCTGCAGCCGATCTCCGAATGGAGGGCGTGATCAGGACGATCCCATTGCGCGCAAAGGCCATACGTTTTCCGATGGCGAGCAGTCCCTTTCGTTCCAGTTCGTCCATCTCGCGGGACGAGGCCGAAGCGAACAGATCCACGGGCGCCCCCCCCTCGATCTGCCGCTGCAGCACCCCGGACGCCGCGAAGTTGAACTGCACGCGCTCCCCGGGATGTTTTGCCTGGTACAGCGCAGCAATCTCCTCAAAGGCTCCTTTGAGACTGAGCGCAGCCGAAACGGTCGGCCCCTGCAGCTCTTCCGCAAGGACTGCCCGGGCAGAAAGGGACAGCATCAACCCGAGAAGAAGACTCTTACCCGTTCGCATGTGCGGTCCTCCTCTAACCCGGACAAGCGGGAACCAAAAGTATATTCATTTTAGCCACGGATGCACACGGATGAACACGGATAAAAGCAAAAAGGTTTGTTTCTTTTTAAATCCGTGCCGATCCTTGTTAATCCGTGGCAAACGTTTTTAGATTTTTCTTGCCATCTTGAGAAGAATTTGAATCGCAACTGACTAAAGCCTCGCCATGTACATGCCGAAGAGCAGCGCCGCCCAGGAGACCAGAAGGACCGAAACGGATGTCTCTCCGGTGTCCGAGGTCCTGGCCCGTTTTCCTACCGCCCAGGACATCGCACCGGCAACAACGGAAAAGGATAGGATACCAAGAATAATGACCATGTTCGATTCCCTCCCCTCGCTAGAGGACCGACTCGGCATATTCCTCGCCGATCCGCGACTGCAGCAGTTCCAGCTCCATGTCCTTGTCCTCGCCCAGCGTTCCGCACGCATCGGCCCGGCACTGCCGGCAGTGGGACATCTGCTTGATGAACGGCCGGAGCTCATCGCGCTTCGTATGCAGCATGTCGTAGGACGGACGCGACAGCTGCTTGAACTGCGCCTGGGGTATCAGCGGCAGCACGTTCATGATGTCGGCGCCGAAGGAACCCGCGAGTTTGGCGATGCGAATAAGCTCGCTGTCGTTCACGCCCGGGATGTAAACGGAATTCACTTTCACCAGCAGCCCGGCTTCGATGGCATTGATCAGCCCCTGCCACTGGTTCCGCACCAGGGTCTCTGCCGCCTGGATGCCGGTGAGCTTCTTCCCGCGGTAGAGTACCCACTCGTACACGCGTTCCGCCGTCTGCGGCGATACCGCGTTGATGGTGACCGTAACGCTGCGCACCCCCGCACGTACGAGATCACCGAGCCGCTCGGCAAGGAGCAGGCCGTTCGTGGACACGCAGAGCGTCAGGTCCGGGAACTTCCTGTGGATCGCCGTAAGGGTCTCGAAGGTCGACGCATTGGCCAGGGGATCGCCCGGCCCCGCGATGCCGACAACGCTCACGCGGTCATTCCTCTCGATGAAGGCCTCGACCCGCTCGACCGCCTCGGCGGGGTCAAGGACGGTGCTGGACACACCCGGACGGGATTCGTTGGCGCAATCATATTTGCGCTCGCAGTACCGGCACTGGATGTTGCAGGCCGGCGCGACGGCAAGATGGATCCTGCCGAACGTCTCGTGGGCCTGGGCGGAAAAACAGGGATGGGTCTTCAGGATGTCACTGGATGAGCGGCTCATGGCATTCACCTCGTCTCGTTATTCTTGATGAGATGAATAGCAATTCCGTTGCCAGGCCGAATGTGTTGATAAACAAGGAGATGGCTGATGCCTACGCAGGACTGTGGAGATGACCGACGAGGCAGCTGCCTAGAATAGAAGCAGAACAGAGCATCAAGGGCGCAATAATTTTCTGATGCAGATCATCCCGGTCCTGCTCCAACCGGCATGGTGAGAGAACCGCAAGGCGGACGCGTTCGCCTGGTCCGCCAGAAGCTGAATGCGTGTGAGACCCGCCTTCCCTGCCCATGCGATGACCTCCTCGAGCAGTCTCCTGCCGGTCCCCTGCGAGCGGAACCGACCATCGACCACGAGGTCCTCCACAAGCCCGACCCTCCCGCCTTCGGCGGTCGAAATGAGCGTCTGCACAGTGACCATGCCCACCACTTCGCCGTTGCTCTCCGCAACAAGTACGAGCGCTCGTTCCGGCGGTCCCGCCAGCAGCATCTCAAGCCCACTC
>JAAXXJ010000380.1 GCA_013334545.1 Nitrospirota bacterium
GGGAAGGCGGACGGGTCTGAGGGATATTGCGTCACGTGGCGGTCATCGACCGCTTGGATGGGGAGGCAGGGATCCGCTACCTGCCGCGGTGTGGTGTTCAGCGGCGGAGTGCTCGGCACGGTGAAGATCCTGGCGAAGCTCGGGAAGTCGTCCCTGCCGGAGCTCTCGGGGCGCGTCGGCCAGGGGGTGCGGACGAACTCCGAGAGCCTCATGGGCATCATGACCTTCGACAAGGCCGCGAAGTTCTCCGACGGCGTCGCGATCGGGTCCATCCTCCAGACCGACGAGCACAGCTTCCTCGAACCGGTGCGCTACCCGTCGGGATCGGGGTTCTGGCGGCTGTTCATGGCCCCCCTGGCCCACGGCAGGTGCGTGGTCGCGCGCATCGCGAAGATGCTCTACGACCTTGTCCGCCATCCGGTCGAAAATCTGAGGATGTACGCCGTCGGGAACTGGGCGGAGAAGACGCAGATCCTGCTGTTCATGCGCACCATCGACAGCACCCTGCGGCTCGTTGCCGGGCGGTGGCGCCTGCGGACCGAGCGGGACCGGGGCGAGCCGCCCACGGCGTTCATCCCCGAGGCAAAGGAACTGGCGGAGCACTACGCCCGGATCGTGAACGGCAAGCCCATGGTGCTGCTCTCCGAGACTCTGCTCGGCATCCCGACGACGGCGCACATCCTGGGCGGTGCGGTGATGGGCAGGGACCGGAGCGAAGGGGTCATCGACAGCGGCAACCGCGTGTTCGGCTACAAGGACCTGTACGTCTGCGACGGGTCAGTGGTATCGGCGAACCCGGGTGTGAACCCGTCACTCACCATCGCGGCGCTGGCAGAGCGGGCGATGAGCAGGATACCGCCTAAGGGCCAGGAACGGTAGAACCTCAGAACGACATTTGACACTTATCAAATCGGATAGAGGCGGAAATCGATGGACCAATAAAGACATTCGAGACGGATCAAATCGGATAAGAACCGGATAAAGGCTGATTTATTCTTGGCCGGTTGAACAGCCAGGAAATAGTGTGCAGTGGCATCTATCCGATTTTATCAGGATGTTAATCCGCTTCTTCAGTGTCAAAGATTATTTCGGATTATGGTGAGGCATGTTGGCTGTCAGGGGCTACTGCGCGGCGAGCCAGTCCTTTGCCTCGGCGAGGGTATTGAAGGCGGTGAGCTTCCTGCCGCTCAGCTTCGTGACGGCGTTCAGGATGACCTGCTTGAGGCCGGTCACGCCCACGACGGCGGCGGCAACGACATAGGGCTTGTTGTGGACCACGAACTCCTTCATGGCCCTGGACACCTTGCTGTTGAAGGCGGTGTTCGTCACATCGGTGAGCGTGAGAACGGAGCCGGGGGACTGGATCCGGATGGCGGCCTTGGACATCTCGATGGTCTGGAGGACCTCATCGATCGAGCAGTTCGCGAAATTGAGATGCAGGATCTTCTTTCCCTTGTGCTGTGTGAACTGGACGCGTTCCATGCGCTGACCTCCTGATCCGGACATGCCGGAATTAAAGCCATTGAATCGCCATGGCCAAAGAGAGGGCTACACTGAGGCGCGAAGGTTCCCAAGGTTTTAAGGCGTGAGCAATAAAATCCTGGGATTTTCTTCGCATCCTTTGCGTCTGGTAAAAATAATTTCCAACGTGAAAAGAGTTTGAAACTTTAGTGATTAACACGAGGGTTTATAGCATATTGTAAGCCGCTTTACAAGGCGGACAGCAACGCAAAAGATTTCTTTTGCCCTGGTGCCGGAAAAACCTTATCATTGCACAATGACGACAGATCGTTTAGGCCTGCACCATAAGGATCTCCTGTCACCGCTGCTCCGGGCGATCACTGTTTCGCTCTCGGAATACTGTTTCGCGAACCTTTACTTGTTCCGCGACAGCCACAGGTACGAGGTCCTGTCCAACGGTGAGCTCTTCATCAAAGGATTGACCTACGACGGGTTCACGTACCTGATGCCGACCGTGCCGCCCGCCGCCCTCGATCTCGTGAGGCTGAAGGAGCGCCTTCGGGCGGTCGACTTTCTCTTTCCCGTGCCCGAGGAATGGCTCGGCGCCTTCAGCCCTGCCGAGTTCGAGGTCTCCTTCCACGAGGGCGACGCAGACTACCTCTACACCGTAGAAAAGATGAGCACGCTTGCCGGGAGAAAGCTTCATAAGAAGCGCAACCTCCTGAAGCAGTTCGTTGACGCCTATCGCCACGAGGCCCTGCCGCTGACAGACGAACACATGGGCGATGCCCGCAGCATCCTCGATGCATGGCAGAAGGACACGGGCCTGGGTGCAGGCCAAACGGACTACGGCCCCTGCCGCGAGGCGCTCGACCGGTACGAGGAACTGCAGCTCTGCGGCGGCATCTATTATGCCGAAGACGAACCGGCGGGGTTCGTGCTCGGTGAAGAGGTCAACGATGAGACCTTTGTGCTGCACTTTGCCAAGGGACGGACAAAGTTCAAGGGTGTATATCAGTTCATGTTCAATAATTTTGCGAAGATATTGCCGCCCAAGTACAAGTACCTGAACCTGGAGCAGGACTTGGAAAAGGAGAACCTGCGCATCTTCAAGTCATCCTATGTCCCCGACGTCATGGTGAAAAAGGCGCGGGTGAGAGTGAAACAATAAGATCGGCGGAAGATCGGTGTAGTCAGCTATTTTTCATACAGAGGGGGAGTTTCAAATGCAATTTTCCGAACAGGAGCTGAAGCGCTACAACCGGCAGATGATGATCGAGGGCTGGGGCGAGGCCACGCAGAGGAAGCTCAAGGGGTCCACGGTCTTCATCGCGGGCGCCGGCGGGCTCGGGTCCCCGGTCTCCATCTATCTCGCGGTCGCGGGCGTGGGAAACATCAGGATCTGCGACTTCGATTCGCCGGACTGGTCGAACCTGAACC
>JAAXXJ010000381.1 GCA_013334545.1 Nitrospirota bacterium
CAGGGCCGGTTCCGCCAGAACCTGCTCGGCAAGCGCGTCGATTATTCCGGCCGTTCCGTGATCGTGGTCGGTCCCGATCTCAAGCTCCACCAGTGCGGCCTGCCGAAAAAAATGGCCCTGGAGCTTTTCAAGCCGTTCATCTTCAACAAGCTCGAAGAAAAGGGTTATGCCACGACCATCAAGAGCGCCAAGAAAATGATTGAACGCGAGCGGCCCGAGGTCTGGGACGTGCTCGAAGAAGTGATCCAGGAGCACCCCGTGCTCCTCAACCGCGCACCGACGCTCCACCGGCTCGGCATCCAGGCATTTGATCCCATTCTCGTCGAGGGGAAGGCCATCCGGCTCCATCCGCTTGTCTGCGCAGCGTTCAATGCGGACTTCGACGGCGATCAGATGGCGGTCCATATCCCGCTATCGATCGAAGCGCAGCTCGAGGCGCGGGTGCTCATGCTTTCCGTGAACAATGTCCTCTCGCCGGCCAATGGGCGGCCCATCGCCGTCCCGTCCCAGGACATCGTGCTTGGCTGCTACTACCTGACCAAGTCACGTTCCAGCGCCAAGGGCGAGGGCAAGATCTTCGCCGGTCCCCATGAGGTCCGGGTCGCCTTTGACCAGGGCGAGGCGCACATCCATGCCCGCATCAGGGCCCGGATCAAGGGCAAGCTCGAGGAGACCACCGTGGGCCGGGTTCTCTTCAGCGAGATCCTGCCCGAGGGGATCCCCTTTTCCTTCATCAACAAGGAAATGAGCAAAAAGGAGCTCGCGAAACTCATCGACGAATGCTACCGGAAGTTCGGACTCCGAAGGACCGTGGTCCTGCTGGACGACCTGAAGGAGACCGGTTTCACCTATGCGACCCGTTCAGGGGTGTCCATCTGCATCTCTGACATGCATGTACCGAGCAAGAAGCAGAAGTTCATCGAGGCGGCGCAGAAAGAGGTCATGGAGATCCACCACCAGCATCAGGAGGGTCTGATCACGAACGGTGAACGGTACAACAAGGAGATCGACATCTGGGCCAATCTGACGGACAAGATCGCAGACGAAATGATGGCCGAGCTCGGCCTCGAGGCCGTGGAGCAGGGGAATTCGAAAAAATCCGAGCTGCAGGAGGCCCGTTCGTTCAACAATATCTTCATGATGGCCGATTCCGGCGCCCGCGGAAGCACGCAGCAGATCCGGCAGCTGGCCGGTATGCGCGGTCTGATGGCAAAACCGTCGGGCGAGATCATCGCGACACCGATCACGGCCAATTTCCGCGAAGGGCTCACGGTGCTGCAGTACTTCATCTCCACCCACGGCGCCCGGAAGGGTCTCGCGGACACGGCGCTCAAGACCGCCAACTCGGGATACCTCACGCGTAGGCTCGTGGACGTGTCCCAGGACGTCATCATCACCCAGGACGATTGCGGTACGACCGACGGCATCATCGTGGGGTCGCTCGTGGAGGGAGGCGAAATCATCGAGCCCATGTCCGAGCGTATCCTTGGCCGCGTGGTCTCGGAGGACATCAAGGACCCGCTGACCAAAGAGGTGATCATCCCGGGCAAGCGTGAGATCAATGAGGAGCTCGTAAAGAAGATCGAGGAGGCTGGCATCGACAGGGTGAAGATCCGGTCGGTGCTCACGTGCCAGTCCGGACGCGGCGTGTGCAAGATGTGTTACGGCCGTGACCTTGCCCGCGGCAAGCTTGTGGACATCGGCGAGGCCGTCGGCATCATCGCAGCGCAGTCCATCGGGGAGCCGGGGACGCAGCTTACGATGCGGACCTTCCACATCGGCGGCACGGCAAGCAAGGTTGTGGAGCAGACGGTGCTCGAGGCGAAGAATACCGGCAGCATGAAGTACCTCAACCTGAACACCGTGAAGAACAAGGAAGGCGATTACGTGGCCATGTCCCGGAACGGCAGCATCGCCATTTACGACGAATCGGGCCGCGAGAAAGAGAAGTATGACATCATCTACGGCGCCCGTCTGAAGGTGCAGGACGGCCAGAAGGTGGACGTGGGCCAGAAGCTCGTCGAATGGGATCCCTACTCCCTCCCGATTCTTACCGAGATCGGCGGCAGGATCAAGTTCGGGGACGTCACTGAGGGTGTGACCATGCGGGAAGAAGTGGACGAGGTCACGGGACTGTCGCGCAAGGTGATCATCGATTATCCGGACCAGAACCTCCGGCCGCGTATTTCCATCAAGGACCAGCATAACAAGACCGCTAAGCTGCCGGGGACGAACAACCTGGCCCGGTATCTCCTGCCGGCAGGGGCGCATATCCTCGTGAACAACGGCGACGAGATCTTCCCGGGCGACATCCTCGTCAAGATCCCACGGGAGACCACGAAGACCAAGGACATCACCGGCGGTCTGCCGAGGGTCGCCGAGCTCTTTGAGGCCCGGAAGCCCAAGGAACAGGCCATCATAAGCGAGATAGACGGTACCGTGGAGTTCGGCGGCTTTGTGAAAGGCAATCGCCGTATCCTGGTGAAGGACGGCATGGGCAACGAGAAGGAGTACCTCATCCCCAAGGGCAAGCATGTGAATGTGCATGAGGGCGATTGGGTGACTGCTGGAGAGCCGCTCATGGATGGACCGGTCGATCCCCATGACATCCTGAACGTGCTCGGGCCGAAGGAACTCCAGAAGTATCTGGTGGACGAAGTCCAACAGGTCTACCGCCTCCAGGGCGTGAGCATCAACGACAAGCACATCGAGGTGATCGTGCGCCAGATGCTCCGCAAGGTCAGGATCGAGGATGCCGGTGATACTGCCTTTCTCATCGGAGAGCAGGTCGACCGGTTCTCATTCGCGCGGGAGAATGAAGCGGTCATCGGTCGGGGTGGAAGGCATGCAACGGCCAAACCGATTCTCCTTGGCATTACCAAGGCATCGCTCACCCCCGAC
>JAAXXJ010000086.1 GCA_013334545.1 Nitrospirota bacterium
GACATCGTCAGCTTCGACGCCTCCAGCTACCTGGACAAGGTCCTGCTCTATCCCGGGGAGATCAGGGAATTCTTCAGCCGCGGCGGAAGCCTTGCCTGGGGCATTGTGCCCACGACCGCGTTCACCGGCAACGAGACCGCAGACAATCTGGTCGATGAGCTGGAAGTCGGGATACATCGGCTTGTTGACTCGGGGATCGACCGTACAATCATCCTGCGCCAGAGCCTCATCACGCCCTCCTGCGGACTGGGGAGCCTTACGCCGTCGCAGGCGGAGGCTATCCTGGAACTGACCAGGCAAGTTTCGGATAAAATGCAGAGGGAGACAAAGACACGGGGACAGGGCGACTAGGATACAAAAGGACAAGGAGTAAATCAATTCCGGATCATCTCCAGAACAAGATGGCATAATAAGTATCTCGGGCAATTACCGTCCGCATGAGGAAAATCACCTTAGTTTTCTTCTGCACCCCGGTCCAGAGGTCCGTGCAGGCATGCAGGGGCGGTACAATTGACGAGTTTACTCGAGCATCGCAGCACTTCCCCTCGCACAGGTAGCATTCGGGGATGACGAACTTTCCCGAATACCTTTTCTTGAATCCCGCGGTAAGTTCAAGTTTGCATTGTAATTTCCCCTTCCCGAATATATAATGCAGTTTGCTCTGATAGCACCCATGAAAGGACCCCTGCTCCATGTCCCATGATTTCAACTGCATAGCCACCGGCATCGGCAGCCTGCCGATCACCGATCCTGACGAGGCAGCGACGCTATCGCTCCAGTACCTCCCCGAGGCGCCGATCTGGCCCCAGCTCCCGCAGCGGAGCTTCCATGAGCATATGGACGGCCAGTACAGCGAGTCCCTGCCCGGCATCGTTGTTGACGAGAAAAAGCGGCGTTTCTCCTTCGACACCTCGAAGGACCTCACGCCTGAGCTGGAGAAATTCTTCCAGCATTACCTGGAAAAGGACTATGCCTTCTTCAGGATATCGGAGGACTATGCGGCCGGGTTTTACGGTTTCGAGCGGGCTATCAGGAAAGGCCTGCCGAAACAGGCACGGTTCATCAAAGGCAGCATCACCGGCCCCCTCACCGCGGGCATTTCGTTCAAGGACGAGACCGGCAAGGATATCATCCACAACGACGTGGTGTTCGACGCTGTCGTAAAGGGCCTGGCCATGAAGGCCGCATGGCAGATCGAGACGTTCAAGCCCTTCGGCCTGCCGGTCATCATCTTTATCGACGAGCCTGCCATGGAGTCGCTCGGCTCGGCTTTCTCCGCGGCATCGCCCGAGATGGTTACGGAAAAACTGGACGAGATCATCGACGCCATCCACGAGCTCGGCGGTATCGCCGGCATCCATTGCTGCGGCAACGCTGACTGGCCCATGATCTTCAACACGAAGACGGACATCGTGAACTTCGACGCCTTCGCGTATGTCGAGAAGGTCCTGCTCTATCCCGACGACATCAGGAAGTTCTATGCCCGCGGCGGAGCGCTCGCCTGGGGCATCGTGCCGACCGGCGCGTTCACCGGCAAGGAAACGGCCGACACGCTGATCGAACGGCTGGAGACGAACATGAAGCGGCTGGAAGGTACCGGCATCGACCGGAAGACCATCCTCAGCCAATGCCTCATCACGCCGTCCTGCGGAATGGGAAGCCTCACGCCCGAGCAGTCGCTGGCGATCCTGAAGCTGACGCGCGAGGTCTCGGACCGGATGCAGAAGAAGATCTAGACGCGGGGAAACGGCTGAACATGCATCGAACGATACTCGGATCCCGGATCCCGGACCCCGGGCCCCTGCCCCCTTACCCCCGGGATATGATGCTCCGCTCCCAACATGTCACGCGGTTCATCATCGTCTCCCTTGGGCTGCATTTTCTGTTCTTCGCCGCCGTGCTCAGGGTGACCAGCAACACAGACATGTCCCTGCCCACGCTCACGCCCGTGGACATCGTGAACCTGCCGAAGAACGTCATCGAGAAGCTGCCGCCTGTTGAGGCGCGGCCGGCACCCATGCCGGTCACGCCGCAGGTTTCACCGCGCCCGATCCCCGAGCAGACCACGCGTCCGGAAAGCATCCCCGGACCGAAGCACTTCGGAACATCGCCGGACATTGCCCTTCCCCGAACAACGCCGCCGCAGGGCCTGCCCGAGGGCAGCGACAAGGGAACGTCGATGACCGGCAAGCCCGACACGGGCGTTCACGCACCAGGCAAAGGACCGCTCCCATTCCTCAGCCAGGCCGACATCGATGAGTTCGCCCGCAAGGGAATGCCGGAAAAAAAACCAGGCGACGACTCAGTCACCCTGGACACCAGCGAGTTCAAGTTCATCTCCTACAACCGCTGGCTCAAGATCAGGGTAGAGAGCGTCCTCAGATACCCCGAGCTTGCGGCCCTCTCCGGCCTCCAGGGAACGCTCTATATCCAGTTCGATATCATGAAGGACGGGTCGCTTGGAAATCTCGAGCTCCTCAGGTCATCGGGCTACAAGATCCTGGACGACGAAGCGCTCCGCGCGATCCGCAATTCCGCCCCCTTCCAGCCCCTCCCTGATGCATGGAAGATGGACCGGTACACGATCCGGGCCGCGGTCCTGTTCTACCTCAGCGAGGCATACATCCGGTGAGCGACCTGGTCAGGATCGGCGCAGCCTTCGTCCTCATCATCGCGCTCCTGCGCATCCGCTGGAACCTCGGGATTGTCATGCTCCTGGCCTCCGCCCTGCTCGGGGCGCTTTACGGCATCGGGCCGGTCGCACAGCTCCTTGCCATGGCCAGGGCCGGGGCAGACCCCGTGACCCTGAACCTCGTCGGGGCACTGGTCCTCATCATGGTGCTCGAGAACATCATCCGGAAGCGCGGCCTGCTGAAGCAGATGACCGCATCGCTCTCCCGCCTTGCCCGGGACCGCAGGATCTCCATGGCCATCCTCCCGGGCGTCATCGGGCTCCTTCCGTCTGCCGGCGGCGCTGCCTTCTCGGCGCCCATGGTACAGGAGGCGTCCAGCGGGATCGCGGTCTCCCCGGAACGCCGCGCCTTCATCAACTATTGGTTCCGCCATATCTGGGAGTACATCTCGCCGCTCTACCCCGGCATCATCCTGGCTGCCGCGGTGACCAGGTTACCGCTCAACAGCCTGCTGCTCTCCCAGCTACCCCTCCCCATCGCGGTCGTTGTCATCGGCGCCCTGTTCTGCTTCCGGGGCGTCGAAGGGCACGCCATGCCTCGTGGACGGGAGAAGGGCGATGCGAGGGACCTCGTTGTCTCGCTCCTGCCGATCATTGCGTCCCTCGTCCTGGTCGTGGTCTTCAAGCTCAACCTATCCGCCGCCATGGCGGCCATCGTCATCGCGCTCTTCGCCATCTACCGGTATTCCCTGTCGGAGATCGGAACGGCGATCAGGGAAAGTATCTCCCTGAACGTCATCCTGATGGTCTTCGGCATCATGGCCTTCAAGTACATGCTCGACGCCTCAGGGGCCATCGAGGCCCTGCCGCGGTTCTTCCGTGAAAGCGGACTGCCGCCCGTGGCGATCTACGTTGCCCTTCCGTTCGTGGTGGGGCTCCTCACCGGGCTGACCGTGGGGTTCGTGGGCTCCACGTTCCCGATCATCACGGCCATGACGGGGGGGCATCCGGACGCGGCGACGGTGACCTTTGCCTTCGCCAGCGGATTCGCCGGTGTGATGCTCTCGCCCACCCATCTCTGTCTGCTGCTCACGGTCCAGTACTTCAGGGCAGACCTTGCCGGAACCTACCGGCTGATGTATGTGCCGGTGCTGATCCTGTTCCTCGTCGGACTGGTCCGCTACCTGATCTGACCCGATTTCCGTCTGCCGCTGCCTTGTCATTCCGGTCCGGGTACAGTTTACTATCTTACTAAGCTGCCCTTCGCTCCCGGCGTTTCCCATGGCGCAACGGCCATCGGGGACCGGAGCTTCGGAGACGTGCCATGCCGATCACCTATGCGATAGACCGAACGCGCCGCACCGTGTATGCCGGCGCCAGCGGTGTCCTGACGCCGCGGGACCTGTTCACCTATCAGAACGAGGTCTGGTCGGCGCCGGAGCTCCGGGGATACAATGAATGCGTTGATATGCTGGCGGTGACGGATATCGAAGGAGCGACCGACAGCAACATGAAGGCTCTGGCGGAACTGTCCGCCCGTATGGACGACCCCTTAGCGAAGTCCAAGTTTGCCATCATCGCACGTGAGGACCTCCATTATGGCCTTGCCCGCATGTATGAGGCCTATCGGAGCATGCAGCCGATGAACACCCGGACGTTGGCGATCTTCCGGACGCGAGAAGATGCCTTGCGCTGGCTTTCCGGGGAAAGCACTGCCTCCTGATCGCGTAATGATCGGTCCGCCGGCGCTCCCGGCTCGCACTCGCTCGATACCCCCTTTAAGACCAGGCATTCCCGCTTGCCATCTATAGATCACGATCTCCTCAATAGCGAGAAAATTGCTTGCATTTCGAGCCTTCCTGTGATAATTTACCGGTCTTCAAATGAGTAAGGTCGATTCCCACGGTCGCCGCACCGGACCGCCCGGGATTACTCCTTGCTCCCCGCCGGTCGGGGGGCTATAACCCAGAAGGAGGCAGCATATGTCGATTTATGAGTCCATCTTCATCATCAACCCCAACCTCTCGGACGACGAGACCAACGCCGTCATCAAGAAAATGCAGGACGTAGCAGCGAAGCAGGGCGCAGAGATGCTCAAGTTCGAGGACTGGGGCAAGAAGAAGCTTGCCTATGAGATCAAGAAGCAGAAGCGCGGCCATTACGTGTTCTTCCAGTTCAAGGGAGCGCCCGCTGCAGTAGCCGAACTCGAGCGCACGTACAAGATGACCGATGCGGTCATCAAGTTCCTCACCGTCAGGCTCGAGAAGGAACTGCGCGTCAAGGCGCCGCCGAAGCCGAAGAAGGAAAAACCCGCAGCGGCCGCCAGCAGCAGGCCGTCGAGCGAGCACCGCTCATCCAGCGAGCACCGCTCGGCCTAATCCCTACGTCCCTGCGCACCGCCGGGACCAGGAAGGAGCAGCATGAACAGCTTCAACAAGGTGATCCTCCTCGGCAATCTCACCCGCGACCCCGAGGTCCGGTATACGCCCAGCGGCACCGCCGTGGCAAGCTTTGCCATTGCGGTGAACCGGCGGTACAAGCAGGGCGAGGAGACCAAGGACGAGGTCAGCTATATCGACATCGTCGTGTTCGGGAAAACGGCCGAGAACTGCGGCCAGTACCTGAACAAGGGGGACGCCATCCTGGTCGAAGGCAGGCTGCAGCAGCGCCGGTGGGATGACAAGGATTCAGGTCAGAAGCGCAGCAAGGTCGAGGTTGTCGCGCAGCTCGTCAATTTCATGCCGAAACGCTCCGGCCAGGCCGGCCAGAGCGCGAAACAGGAGCAGGAACCCATGCCCGAGCCGCCCGTGGACGAGGGGGAGATCCCGTTCTAGACTGTCCGCAGCACCCGGCAGGATTGGCATTACAACCATTTTACGAGGAGCACTTCCATGGCAGAAACACCAGAAAGAACACCGTCTGCACCCGGCCCGTCTTCACCCAGGCCGTCGTCACCCTCATCTTCCCGGCCGTCCGGGTTCCGTCCATCGGGACCCCGGTCATCCGAGGGCGGCAGGCCCCGGGACTCGCGCCCCGGCGGTCCCCACAAGAAGCGGTTCCAGGTCAGGAAAAAGGTCTGCCGGTTCTGCGTCGACAAGGCGCCTTTTATCGACTACAAGGACCTCAAGACCGTAAAGTTCTTCATCACCGAGCGCGGCAAGATCCTTCCCCGCCGCATTTCCGGCAACTGCGCCCGCCACCAGCGGGAGATCACCGTTGCCATCCAGCGGGGCAGGAACATCGCCCTCCTGCCGTTCTCGGGAGAGAAGACCAGCTAGGCAGCACCGCAGCAGTTCGACATTTTCGAGGGAAACCCGGCCGTTGCCGAGCAGGTCACGGGGGTTTCCCTTTTTTCTTCGATCTTGTTCCACGGTTTTTCAAAGGAACCGCGCTGATAGCATAGGGCAAAAGTATCTTGCCGCAAAAATGGGAAGGCCGCGCGGAAATCATAAAAGGTCTTTTCCGTTCCTTGCAGTCCTTGCGCCGGTGCTCCCGCGCGGACACAGCTTCTCACCGCCCTGTGCCTGCTTGAAGATATCAGATCTGTCACTTAGCGGAGATCCTATGCCCTATCGGTCCATATTCATCGCCGCTGTCCAGGCGGCAGGCCTCACGGTCGCGGGGTTCCTCGTCCCGGTCCTCGGGCAGATCGCCGTCCTTTTCGTCCCAGTACCGCTCATCACCATCGCCATGCGGGAGGGACGCAAGACCGGCATCATCGCCATGGGAGCGGCGGCCGCACTGGTCGCCGTCATCGTGAGCGGCCAGGCCGTTTTCGTGCTGTTCTTCCTCAGCTTCGGGCTCATGGCCCTGGGGATCTCGGAAGGGATGATGCGCCGCGTAAGGCCCGAGCAGGCCATCCTTGCCGGCGGCCTCCTGCCCCTTGCCGCGCTGATCGTGGTCCTCACCCCGTTCCTGCTCAAAGCAGGCAAGGACCCGGTCACCCTGGCGGAGGATTACCTTCGGACAAGCATCATCCAGGCACAGCAGCTCTATGCCCAGATCGGTCTTGCCGAGGTGGCGCAGATGCTTGCATCAATATCGGACAAGATGATCTACTACCTGGTGCGCCTCAGTCCCGGCCTCATCCTGACCGCCACCCTCTTTCAGGCAATCTGCTGCTACGGCATGGCGCGGACCATCCTGCTCAGAAAGGACCCGGGCCTGCCGGTCCTTGACAAACCATCCTTTGCCGAATGGCACGCACCCGACCCGTGGGTCTGGGGGCTCATCGCCACCCTCGGTCTCGTTGCCACCGGGCTCATCGCCAGGGTTGACTCAATCGCCTTCATCATCGGTCTGAACCTCGCCCTCCTGTACCTGTTGGTCTACACGGCGCAAGGGGCCGCTCTCGTGGAATTCTGGCTTCGGAAAGTTAAGATCGGCGTTGTCTGGCGGAGCTTCGCCCACACCATCATCCTGACGCTGCCGCCCCTCATCGCCGCGGTCGTCGCCCTCGGAGTGGTGGACATCTGGGTGGATTTCCGGAGGGTCCGGAGCATGCCACCGACCACCTAGCCCGGGCAGGCCAATATCAATACCAGCGAACCGCAGTGGCCGAAGAGAGGACCACGCTGAGGTGCGAAGGTCACTCGGTATTCCTGCGAGAAAAGACCACCCGCAGATTTTCTTCGCGTCCTTTGCATCTTCGCGGTGAATTTTCGTTTCTTGCTCCGGTTTTTCTGGTATAATGCCCTTCAAGATGCGCCTCTCCAAAGACCTCATCCAGCACATCGCCGCCGCAATCTCCGCCAACCTCGAGAGCAAGGGGCTGGCCAAGTACGATGTGCCCCGGGACGCCGTGACCTCCAAGATCACCGAAATCATCACCTTGAACATGCTTGAAGAGGACAAGCTCAACAGGGATGTTGAGAAGCTCCTTTCCGCGCACGAGGCCGAGATCGCCAGGGGACAGATGGACTACCGCAAGGTATTCGAGCTCACGAAGCAGAAGCTGGCGAAGGACCGGGGGATGGTCCTATGAGGCTGAGCGAAGACCGGATCTCGCATCTCTCCCACCTGGTCCTGGACATGCTGATGCAGGACCGGAACGTCGACGCGATCCAGCCCGAGGAGCGGATCCTCCGCGAGATCAAGCGCACCATCGCCGACGAGCTCAAGTTCGACGACGAGGCGGACACCGCGGTCCGGACAATGATCCAGTCCCTCTCCCGCAAGGTGCCCGAGGGAAGCCGCGAGTGGGAGGTCCTCTACCAGAAGTACCGGGAAGAAGAGCTTCGGAGGCGGCGGAAACTTTGAGGATGTTCGTTGATCTTGGCCTCGGCCTGTACGCTCTCCTGGCCTGTCTGGGCCTGTTCATCAGGCCGGGACTGATCGACTCCACGTGGTCCCTCGTTGCCCTGCACTGCTGGATCGCCGGCTACCTGTTCCTGGTCTTCCGGGTCTCCTACGACTTCGTCTTTTCCGATTCGCCCCTCCTGCCCATACCCTTCCGGTTCATCGCGCTCGGCGTCATCTTCGTCAACTTCGTCATGCAATTGACCGGCGGGGCCCGCTCCAACTTCTGGTCGGCCTATTATCTCTTCGCCGTCGTGTTCGCCGCGCTTTCGCATCTCCCCCGGGCGGCGCTCATGGTCCTTGCCATCCTCTCCGTCGAGCTCTTCAGCCTGCTTATCACGCGTCAATTCGATGCCGCCCAGTGGCAGACCTATGCCGGTTTCGGCCTTTCGCTGGCAGGCTTCTCGTTGGCGACCTCGTTCATCATGGACTACGTCCAGAGAGAGGCCAACCAGGTCAAGGACGCGCATGACCGCCTCGTCGCGAAGGCCGAGGCCGTCAATCCGCTCACGGACCCGGCGAAGCTGGAAATGCTCATGCAGGAAAGCAGGCAGGCCGTCAATCTGAGCACAGCACAGGACCTCGAGGCGAGCCTTGCGGGACTGCTCGAAATGACCTCCAGGCTGGTCCCTGCCCATACGTACGCCGTCTTCGTGAAAGAGCGCGGAGAGAACCAGGAGGTCCTTGTCCTCCGGGCCTGCAGGACCGGGAGCAAAGACACCATCGTCCCTCTCGGGACCGTCCTTGACCCGGCAGCCGGGAAGACGCGGATAGACCTGTGCGCCGAGCGCCGGCTTGCCCAGTATATTCCCGACCTTGCAGACACGCCATTGCAGACCCTCGGCTATTATCGCCCCGATGCAGGGAGGGTAGCCGTGCGTTCGGTCATGCTCATCCCCCTCCTTTCAAAGGACCAGGAGAGCGCCGTCGCGGTCCTCGCGGCCGACCGGCTTGCCCCCGATGAGTTTGACAGCCAAGCCCAGGAGATGCTGAAACACTTTGCCGCCTTCTTCCGCCAGTTCATCGAAAAGACCCGGATGTCGCTCGACCTCGAAACAAAGGCAACCCATTTCGGCGCGCTCCATGACATCAGCACCGACCTGAGCAGCAGTCTCAATTTCAGAGAGATCATGGATAAGGTGACCCCCCGGCTCAAACAGGTCGTCCCCTTCGATCTCTGCGCGTGTTTTCTGAGGACCGGCACCGACGCGATGCCCCAGGTCGAGGTCATCTCGCTTGACGGCTACGTCCGCAGCGCGATCGGCCGTTCGTTCCCGCTCGAGAAAAGCGCGGTCCTTGCGTTCATGCACAAGCACTGGCTGGACCGGGGTACGACAACCTTTTACACCGCGGACTACGGCGACCGGAGCAAAGACATCGTGCTCTTCCCCCTGAAGGAGCTCCAGATCCCTGTCCGGTCTCTCCTCGGGAGGTTGTTCATCGCCAACAATGAGTTCATCGGCGCGTTCTTTCTGGCGTCCCTCCGGCCCGACGCGTTCTCATCCTATCACCGTGACTACCTGCTCGACACGCTGCTGAACCAGGTCTCGCTCGTGGGATACAACTCCCAGCTCCACCAGAGGATCGAGGACCTGGCGCGTACCGACGGCCTCACCGGCCTCTTGAACCATCGGACCTTCATGGAGATGCTGAACGCCAAGTATCGGGAGCTGGAGCGCACACCCCGCCCCTTTTCCATCCTCCTCATGGACATCGACAAGTTCAAGCTGGTGAACGACAAGTATGGCCACCCCATCGGCGACATCGCGATCAAGGCCGTAGGCCGGATCCTTCAGGATACGATACGCGGAACAGACTTCGTGGCCCGTTACGGCGGCGAAGAGTTCGCCGTCGGCATGGTCGAGACCGACCGGAACGGCGCCAAGCTGATGGCGGAGCGCATCCGCTCCCTCATGGAGAAGACGGTCGTGACCAGGGTGTCCGACGGGGAGCTTAAATGCACGTTGAGCATCGGGGTCGTCTCCTTCCCCGAGGACACGGACGACCGTGCCGGTCTCGTCACTATGGCTGATGAGGCCCTGTACCACGCGAAGCGCAACGGCCGGAACCGCGTCAGCCTGTACCGTGATGCCCTGAAAGAGCCTGCCCAGCCCGTGCAGCCCTGACCGTCCTGTCCAGGGAAACCTGACGAAAATGCAACCTTTTACCCTTTGTAGGGTCTCACTTCATGACGAACGGCCATCCCATGGATGATGATCTCGAACTGCTTGACCGCTGCGTCGCCGGCGACCGTGATGCCTTCAATGAGCTTGTCCTGAAGCATCAGAAACCGCTCTATTCGATGCTTTACCGCATGGTGAGCGATGCTGACGATGCCGCCGATATCCTGCAGAAGACCTTCGTGAAGGCCTTCACCGGCATCAAGGGGTTCGAGCGGCGTTCAAGCTTCCGCACCTGGCTCTACCAGATCGCCATCAACCTGGCAAAGAATCTCTACCGGGACCGGTCGCGCGCCGGTCGAGTACCCCTGGACGATGTCATCATCCGGCGGGACCCGAAGACCCTGGAATCGCTGATCAGGAAGGAGACCCGTGACCGGCTCTACAAGGCGCTCACCTCGCTCCCGGAAAAACAGCGGCTGACGGTGATGCTCAGGATCCAGGAGCAGAAGACCTTCGAGGAGATCGCCGGCATCATGAAGTGCTCCGTGGGAACGTCCAAGGCAAATTATCACCACGGAGTGCAGAAGCTCAAGGCCGTGTTCGAAGAACCAAAGACCGGAAACCAGAGGCCAGGAGAAGAGAATGACGTGCAGAAATAAGGACATACACGAGCTGCTTCCCGCCCATCTTGAGCAGAAGCTCGACGAGGCGGCACGAAGGAGCGTCGAGCAGCATCTGGCCTCCTGCGGTGACTGCAGAGCAGAGCTCGAAATTCTTTGCTTGCTGGCCGCGGATTCCG